>JAYRVB010000284.1:0-2516 GCA_041918775.1 Chitinophagales bacterium | reverse complement strand
TTTGAATTCGCACATGAACACATGAACACACGAACACATGAACACAATCCCCGCACCACCGCACCACCGCACTACCGCACCGCCGCACTATTTGCATTTTTTCATAATCGTCCTTAACTTTGCACCCACGTTTCAGGAAATCCTGAAAGATTGGCTGATGGTGTAACTGGCAACACGTCTGATTTTGGTTCAGAAGAGTCTAGGTTCGAGCCCTAGTCGGCCAACAAAAAGCCCTTGCGCAAGCAGGGGCTTTTGCTTTTTCGGCAGGTGAGCAGCACAGATAAGGATTCAACCACTTGCCGACGCCTTTTGTGCCGGTTACATTTACGCATGTTGACTGAAACACGTAAATTTGCCGCTCAAACATTCCGAAATCATACTTTTCATTTATGTCGTATAACAATATTGTGAGTTTGCTCGGCGACAAGGCCGAATACCTTCTGAACCATACCAGCAAAACCATTTCCCGCGATCAACTGCATTTGCCCGGTGGCGATTTTATTGACCGGGTATGGGTGGGCAGCGACAGAAACCCGCAGGTGTTGCGCAATATGGAAGCCATGTATGGTCATGGTCGCCTCGCCAATACCGGCTACCTGAGCATATTACCGGTTGATCAGGGCATCGAACACTCTGCCGGTGCGTCTTTTGCGAAGAATCCGATCTATTTCGATCCTGAAAATATCATCAAACTGGCCATTGAAGGCGGTTGTAATGCGGTTGCCACTACCTATGGTGCTTTGGGTGCGGTTTCACGTAAGTATGCCCATAAGATCCCCTTCATTGTGAAGATCAACCACAACGAGTTTTTGAGCTATCCGAATAAATATGATCAGGTGATGTTCACCAGCATCAAGGCTAGTTGGGAACTCGGTGCGGCGGCTGTGGGGGCAACCATCTATTTCGGCTCTCCGGAGTCTACCCGCCAGCTGCAGGAAGTGAGCGACGCGTTCCAGTATGCTCATGAGCTGGGTATGGCCACCATCCTGTGGTGCTATTTGCGCAACCCGTCATTCAAGCAAAGCGACAAAGATTATCATGTGAGCGCCGACCTCACCGGTCAGGCCAACCACCTGGGTGTTACCATAGAGGCAGATATCATCAAGCAGAAATTGCCTGAAAACAATGGCGGTTACCTGGCCTTGAACTCCAAAGACAATCCTTACGGCAAAAACGACAAGCGCATTTACGAAGAACTCACCAGCGAGCATCCGATCGACCTGTGTCGCTATCAGGTAGCCAACTGCTTTATGGGACGCGCAGGTTTGATCAACTCCGGAGGTGCTTCTTCCGGTGCTACCGATCTTACCGAGGCTGTTACCACTGCAGTGATCAACAAGCGTGCCGGTGGTATGGGTTTGATCAGTGGTCGCAAAGCCTTCCAGCGCCCGATGCAGGAAGGGGTAGCTATTCTGAATGCGATTCAGGATGTATACCTGACCAAAGAAGTAACTATCGCCTAATAAGCTGATAATCAGCCTGTTAAGTGTAATTAACCACGGCGAATACACACATTATTTCATCCGTAAAACGGAATACATGGCAGAGCAGAAACCCGATAAATCATCCTGGTTCAAACGGGTAAGGAAAGGTATCGAAACCTCCACAGAGGAGAAACTCGATACACCGGAAGGCGTGTGGTGGCAGTGCCCCGACTGTAAAAAGACCTTTACGTCGATCGAATACGAATCCAATTTATGGTGTTGTCCGAACTGCGCCTATCATGGTCGCATCGGGTCGAAGCAATATTTTTCCATCTTCTTCGATGAAGGAAAGCATAGTCTGATATGTGAGGAGGTAAAGGCTAAAGACGCATTGAATTTCAAGGACTTAAAGCCATATGCTGATCGTTTGAAAGACGCCTGGAAGCGCTCCGAATACACCGATGCGATCACAGTGGGGGTAGGACCCATCCATGGGCATGATGCGGTGATCGCCTGTATGAATTTCGAGTTCATTGGTGGAAGTATGGGGTCAGTAGTAGGGGAGCGTATCTCGCGGGCGATCGACCATTGCGTGGCGAATAAGCTACCGTTGATGATCATTTCCAAATCCGGTGGCGCAAGGATGATGGAAAGTGCATACTCGTTAATGCAAATGGCGAAAACTTCCGCTAAGCTTACTTTAATGGAGAAGCACCGCCTGCCTTATATTTCCCTATGCACAGACCCGACAACCGGGGGCGTTACGGCAAGCTACGCAATGCTTGGCGACGTGAACATTGCCGAACCTAAGGCATTGATCGGTTTTGCGGGTCCGCGGGTGGTAAAAGAAACCATCAAAAAAGACCTGCCCAAAGGCTTCCAATCAGCAGAGTTCGTGCTCGAAACCGGGTTTCTGGACCTTATCCTCGAGCGGAAACTGCTGAAAGACAACGTGGCACGCCTGTTCACCCTGTTCCGCAATGCCCCTGCCGAGTAACATTGGGTCATACACTGACAGACAGGAAAACCCGTTCAAACCCGCTCAATCCGCTTGATCCGTGTTCCTTTTCTGAAGTAGTTGATTTTTTTGCA
>JAYRVB010000283.1:0-2460 GCA_041918775.1 Chitinophagales bacterium | reverse complement strand
CCTTGCAGGTTGGCGGACTCGTGCGTATACTGCAAAAAGCATATCCGGTTTTAAAACAAAGTACGCAGGCTTCAGTGGTCACTTTTTCTACGGTGGCAGTGCAGCGTGGATTTAATTTTCATAGTCTGGTAAGTGCATCCAAAGGCGCAATCGAAGGACTCACAAGAGCACTTGCTGCAGAATGGGCGCCAACCATCAGAGTAAACAGTATAGCACCTTCCATTACAGATACACCACTTGCCTCTGCATTGTTGAATACAGCGGAAAAACGTGAGGCCAATGCGCAGCGACATCCCTTAAAACGCATCGGCACACCGGAAGATATCGCAAATGCTGTGGTATTTTTGTTGTCACCACAATCAGCCTGGATGACCGGAGAGATTTTGCATATCGACGGAGGGATGCATAGCATAAAATAACCTATGGGTATTTATCAAATACACGCAGAACAATCCTTACCGATTGATGTGCAAACAGCCTGGCAGTTTTTGTCTGATCCGCATAATTTACAGGAGATCACGCCCGAATATATGGGCTTTGAAGTGCTGACAAAAAATCTGCCAACGAAGGTATATGCCGGATTGATGATACAATACACCGTGCGGCCTGTATTAGGCATTCCGATGCGCTGGGTAACAGAGATCACGCATGTACAGGATGGCGAATATTTTGTGGATGAGCAGCGCGTTGGTCCTTATCGGATATGGCATCACGAGCATTTCATCAAACCGATTCCCGGAGGTGTGCAGATGATCGATATCGTAACGTATCAACCACCACTCGGCATATTAGGCAGTATGGCGAATGCACTTTTTATACGCAGACAATTGCGCACTATTTTCGCTTATCGCCGCGAGGCCCTGCACAAGCGATTTGGTGTGTTCAGCGGTGATGGAAAATAGCAGATGCGTGCACACTTAAACCGGCTATCGTAACAATGTAATTTCCCTTCGGCAGATCGGGGTGCTCAAAATACATCGTGTTATCGCCATCGTGTAAACTCCAGGGATATTGTTCCACAACATGTCCTGCCAGATCCAATACATATGCTGTTACCTGTTCATCGTGCACTCCTTTCAGGTGCAGCGCAGCCCTTTCGTATTCGGGATAGCTGATGCGCAAAGCATCATCGTCAGCAGCAGGTTCTATAGAAATGGTTTCACTGAATAAGGCTTGTCCGTTTCCATCATATCCTGTAAGGATATAATACATCGTGCTGTCGGCGTACGACATATCCGTGCATTGATACACACTGCCCTGATCTGCAGCGGTGGTAAATATATTTACGGCATCACCCGATTGATATCGGAAAACCTGATAGCTTGTACTGGCATGTACATCCGGAACTTCCCAGGTTAATAAGTTCATGCCGTTCTGACTGACACCGCTGAATTCAATAAGTTCCGTGGGCAATATGCAATCAATCACAAAACTCACGGTATCCACATTACAGTCTGCATCACTAACGATCACTTCCCACAAACCTGCGCATAAACCGGTGGCAATAGAATCTGTTTGCCCGTCGGTCCATAGATACGTGTATGGCGCCACTCCACATGATGGTGTCACAGTGGCCGAATCCAGACAATAACACAAATTGCTAAACGTTTGATCAAGGTTGAGTGGCACCGGATTGAATTTCGCCACAAAAGTTTCATCATCCCCATTATGTGTGCCATCGTAGTAAGCACCACCACCGGGATTCATCAATGGCACAGCTTCTCCTGGATCATATTCATGATATACACCTGTCATGAATAAAGTGTTGCCTTCAAATGCAGGTGTTTCGATACAGGTTGAAATATCTTCATCTTCATATCCATAGTAAGTAGCCCAGGTGATCACACCGGCGTCGGTGAAACGGGTCAGAAAAATATCTCCATTGCCATCATTCACCGCATCGTAATAACTGCCGCAACCTGCATCGTATATCGGCATGTCGGTCGACCAACTGGTTTGTGATACATACAGATCATTACATCCGTTGATGGCCAAAGCATCACGTGTATCCATATATTCATTGCCGGTGCCTCCATAGAGTGTCGACCATGCGAGTGTGCCGTCATTTGTTACGCGTAAAATATATAGATCGGTGCCACCTGCATTTACGGGTTGCCAATACCAGCTGAGATCGGGTGCATAAGTAAATAAGCCTGTAGATCTGGTATACCCCCCAAAATACACATCATCAAATGCATCTGTAACCACACTCATGCCGTACTCTGCGTCAGGACCACCGTAATAACTTGCCCACAATCGCGCTCCTGTATTGCTGAATTTAATGACATAGGCATCCGTATCACCGGCCATGGTGCCCTGATAAAAAGTACCGGCATCATATACCGGAAATGTGGTGGATTTTGTGCTTCCGGTAACAAATACTTCGTTATCACTATCGATCGCGATCGCATGGCCTGCATCAAAAGCATTTCCTCCATAATAGGTCGCCCAAAGTCTGGT
>JAYRVB010000282.1:0-1747 GCA_041918775.1 Chitinophagales bacterium | reverse complement strand
TGATGATGGTATTGTACAGATCGAGGGTTCGCTCCGGCGACAAATTCATCGGATCCTTATCGGTGAGTTGCAACTGGATGAGCGCGATCACCGCATAATTGATGATGCCACGAAACTCATCCTCTATCCCCTCGCCTACTTTACTCACCCCTTTTTCTTCGAGGGTGCGTATGCGTTGTGCTTTGATAAATATCTGGTCGGTGAGTGATGTTGGACGGAGCACACGCCAGCTGGTTCCGTAGTCGGTGATCTTCTGCATAAAGATGGCTCTGCAGGTATCCACCACGGCATCGTATTGATTACTTGTTTTTGACAACGCTGATTGCATTAATTTCGCTTAAATAACATGGACAAAACTACCTATTTCTATCCGAACCTGACCATGCGTGCCGGTGGTCGCATTGTGGATTTCCATTCGCCTTTGATCATGGGCATACTGAATGTTACACCGGATTCCTTTTATGATGGCGGTGCTTTTCGCGATGTATCGGATGCATTGACCCACGCGATGCACATGGTGGATGCCGGTGCCGATATCATCGACATCGGTGGTATGAGTTCCCGACCGGGTGCTACATTGATATCGCCCGCTGAGGAACTTTCGCGTGTTATTCCGGTGATCACGGCCATCCGCAGTGCCTTGCCTGATATCCTTCTGAGTATAGATACTATTCATAGTGAAGTAGCCGATCAGGCTATTCAGGCCGGTGCACATATCATCAATGATATTTCTGCCGGTGCTTTTGATCCAAAGCTGATCGGTGTGGCTGCTCATCATCAGGTTCCATACATTTTGATGCATATGCAGGGAAAGCCGGAAAACATGCAGGCAAACCCCGCCTACTCCGACATAACTGCCGAGATCATGGACTTTTTCATACAAAAAGTGCACCAAATTCGCGCACAAGGGGTAACCGACATCATTTTAGACCCTGGTTTTGGCTTCGGAAAGGACCTGAACCACAACTATACCCTGCTCCGCGACTGGGATCAGTTGATGTCCATCGGACTGCCCATGCTGGCGGGGGTTTCCCGAAAAAGTATGGTCTGCCGACTGCTTGGCGTAAAACCAGAGCAAGCCCTGAACGGCTCCACAGCCCTCCACGCCCTGTTGCTACAAAAGGGAGCGCATATCCTGCGGGTCCACGACGTGCGGGAAGCCGCCGAAGTGCGGTCTATCGTGCGTGCAGCGCAGTCGGGCAAGGTATTTTGAGAAGAGGATTCGCTTTACGTATTTTTACCACATGCCGGGTGAGTTACATGTAGGTTTCTTGGACATTACGATCGTGGATGTGATCGATATCCTACTGGTGGGATTTATCCTGTTTCAGCTGTATCGGCTTGTGCGCGGCAGTCTGGCCATCAATATCTTCTTCGGTCTGCTGGTCATATACCTCATGAGCCTCGTGGCTGAAGCATTGGAGCTCAAACTCATGAGTGAGATCATGGGCGCCTTTATCAATGTGGGGGTGATCGCCGTATTGATCGTTTTTCAACCGGAGATCCGTCGTTTTCTCCTGTATGTGGGCAGAAGCAGCGATTTCCGTAAAATTCGCTTTTGGCGTGCCTTAAGCCTCAAAAAGATACGCACGGGCGAATACAACCAACGCGAAGTGGGCGCCCTCACAGACGCGATTTTGTCACTGTCCGGCTCCAAAACAGGCGCACTCATCGTGATCCCGCAAACATCACAGCTGCGTTTTTACCAGAACACCGGAGTGCATATTCAGGCCGCCATTACCAGGGA
>JAYRVB010000281.1:0-2773 GCA_041918775.1 Chitinophagales bacterium | reverse complement strand
ATCGGCGACGGACTGGCCTGCGCGTTCAAAATTGAAAGTCACAACCACCCTTCCGCCATCGAACCCTACCAGGGTGCCGCAACAGGGGTCGGAGGTATACACCGCGATATTTTTACGATGGGCGCGCGTCCCATTGCCAGTTTAAATTCACTGCGCTTCGGAAAACTCGACCTCGCCCGCACACAACACCTGATGAAGGGGGTGGTTAAAGGTATCGGCGACTATGGAAATTGCTTTGGCGTACCCACAGTGGCTGGTGAGGTATATTTTGAGGATTGCTACAACACCAACATCCTGGTGAATGCCATGAGTGTGGGTATCGTAAAAGTTGGAGAAACGGTTTCAGCCATTGCTGAAGGCGCTGGTAACCCGGTATATATAGTTGGATCTGCTACTGGAAAAGACGGTATCCACGGAGCCAGCTTTGCCAGCGGCGATCTGCATGAAGAAAGTCACGAGGACCTGCCTTCCGTTCAGGTGGGCGATCCCTTCCAGGAAAAACTTTTGCTCGAAGCTACTTTGGAAGCCATTAAAACAGGCGCTATCGTAGGTATGCAGGATATGGGTGCAGCGGGCATCACCTGCTCTACTTCTGAAATGAGCGCCAAAGGTAAACATGGCATGAAGATCCACCTCGATAAAGTGCCTACCCGTCAACAAAATATGAAAGGCTGGGAGATCCTGTTGAGCGAAAGTCAGGAACGCATGTTGGTGGTGGTGCAGAAAGGCAGAGAAAAAGAAATTGAAGCCGTATTCGATAAATGGGATCTCCATTGTGAGATCATCGGCGAAGTGGTAAGCGGCAATACATTATATTATTATATGCACGGCGAACTGGTGGCTGAAGTGCCTGCCGATAGTTTGGTTTTAGGTGGCGGTGCGCCTGTATATACACGCGAAACCAAAGCACCTGCATATCTCGAACAAATTGCTGCGTATGATCCGGATCAGATCGCCATGCCGGGCGACCTGGTGGAAGTAGCAAAGCAGATGGCAGCAAATACCAATATTGCAAGTAAGCGTTGGATCACCACGCAGTACGACAGTATGGTTGGTGTGCGCAATACATCTACGAATTTAAAAAGTGATGCAGCTTTGATTCGCATCATCGGTACAGATAAAGGATTGGCGGTTACCACAGATTGCAATGCGCGATATGTATATGCCAACCCACATGTTGGTTGTATGATCGCCGTTGCGGAAGCTGCGCGAAATATTGTGTGCAGCGGTGCCGAACCTGCTGCAGTTACCAATTGCCTCAACTTCGGCAATCCGTATAACCCTGAAGTATATTGGCAGTTTGCCAACGCAATTCGCGGTATGGGTGATGCCTGTCGCAAGTTTGATACGCCGGTTACAGGTGGAAACGTTTCCTTCTACAACCAAAGTGAAGAAGGTCCGGTATATCCAACACCAACCATAGGGATGGTAGGCGTGCTCGATAGCTATGCACATCAAATGACCATGGATTTTATTAATGCAGGAAATGTCATCTTAATGGTCGGTACTTCTACCGATGATATGGCATGCAGTGAATATCTGAAAGATATCCATGGTGTTGCACATAGCCCTGCTCCGCGATTTGACCTCGATGAAGAATATCGCCTGCAGCAAAGCATAAAAGAACTGATCCGCAATACCCTGATCTACTCTGCTCATGATATCAGCGAAGGTGGATTATTTGTCACCCTGCTGGAAAGCGCTATGATCAATAATTTAGGTTTCGAAATTGAAACCGATCGCAGCATTCGTCGCGATGCATATTTATTTGGTGAGGGACAAAGTCGCGTAGTGGTTTCTACTTCTGCGGATCGGGTGTTCGACATCGAAAATATTTGTAAGAAATATGGTATTCCGGTGAATGTACTTGGTACTGTAACGCAAGGAACCATAATCATCGATGGCGAGCGATTTGGTGGCATCACCGAGTATAAGCAGATATACGAAAATGCCATCGGCAGTTACATGACGCAAGAGGTTACCGTGTAATTTCACTTTATGTTTGCAAACAGCACTCCGGCACCAAAACAAATGTATGTGTGGCTGGCTGTGCTGATCACTGCTTTTGTTGCAGCCAAGATCCCTGCATTATCCCTGCCCTTATTTTGGGATGAAGCCGGTGTATACGGCGCAGCCGGATTATACATGCATGATCATACCTTAAGTATGATGCCGGAATCTTTACCACCGGTATTGTCGCGCGGACATCCCTTATTATACACTTTTTTACAGGCAATCGGATTTCATGTATTTGGTGATACTGTATTTGGCGGCCACCTGTTTAATCTGCTTATTGCTGTTGCACTGTTATGGAGTGTCTGGTACATCGTAAATCGAATATTTCACTGGCGCACAGCATTTATTGCAGTCATGATGCTGGCATTACAACCGATTTTCTTTGCGCAGTCGGTAATGATCCTGCCTGAGGTCATGCTCACACTTTGGATGTTGTGGGCATTGTATTTTTGGTATGCACGTGCATGGTTTGCTTATGCCTTATGCGCTACACTAGCCATCCTGACCAAAGAAACGGCAATCATATTGCCACTGGTGGTACTCCTGCACACTTTGCTTCCCGTGCACAGTGTAAAAAGATCTGTTCACCTGCGTGCCATTTTTGCTTCGATCATTCCCTGGGTGATCTTCGGCGTTTTTTTATTGGTGCAGCATGCACAACAAGGTTGGTATCTCTTCCCATATCATGGTGATCTGGTAAAGATGGATATACATAGATTTATCACCTTTGCCATACAATATCTCGAACATATTTTTT
>JAYRVB010000280.1:0-4223 GCA_041918775.1 Chitinophagales bacterium | reverse complement strand
TACTCGCCCGGTTCGGCATATACATGCACCGGGTTTGCTTCTGTAGATGTGGTGCCATCGCCGAAATCCCAAAGCCATTCCAGGATCGGACCAACACCGGGTTCCGATACGTCAGTAAAAGTAACTGCCATACCATCTACGGTAAACGTAAAAGCTGCGTCGCAATCACCCGCTGGTTGAGTGGCATGCGCAACATGCACGCTACTGAGGAGTAGCAGTAAGTAAAAGATATGTTTCATAAACGGCTGTTTTAATGTTGAATAATGCACTGTTTTGTGTGTGTGATAGATGATGAAATGATCTGGATCATATAAGTACCTGCAGGAAGTTCTGCAGTTGGGATCTGTATCTGTGATTCGCTCGTATGCATGATGGTGATCAATTGACCTGTGGCACTTTGCACCCGGATCTCTTTGGCACCAGCAAGGGCTTCCGTATATATCACGAGCATATCATCGGCAGGGTTGGGGTATACATGTATCTGTTGAGCACCAATTTGATGTATGGATTGCTCGCTGTCTACCACAACAAACGAATCGCAGGCAATGCTTGTCGACAGTATGGTGCCCTGATTATTGATACTTAATGGTTGCTCGATACATATAGAGGTAGTCGTATAAATGGTACCATTTGTTTTTCCGGCAATATTGTCTTCCATCACAAAACCCATGGTGGCAAAATGTCCTGAACCAGATCTCGCGATCTGATTGATACGGGTAACCGATACTTCCACCACACCGTTTACGGTGTCGTTCTTTTGCAGGAATAACATATCCGTACCCGGTTCACCCAGCCAGCTGTCATTAAAATGGATATACACACTCGGCGCGTCTATGACTGTTTCATCATAGTCGATCAAAAATGACATACCATATACCTCATTGGCAGGAATATCTTCCGTGCCGAAATAAATCGGCAGCACCATTTCTGTACCTGCAGGAAGTGTATCGCTGAAAATACCGGGAGTAATCGCAGGATCGTCGGGACCGCCAACCACATCGAGTGGCACATAAGTGCCTCTCAACTGTCCGTAATTATCCATGAGTATGGTGGTGTCGGCCGCATTGATCAATCCATCTCCATTACAATCGGCAAATTTTGGATTGCTCAATAATTCCAGACCCGGCACATCATCCCAGTCTTCACAAAATGTTTCTTCCCAACCGCCATCATTATCTCCACGATTTGGACCTTCCTGCCCGAAATATAAACCAATAGGTAAAAGGTCGATCACATTACAAATACTATCGAGGTTGGCATCACCCGGCCATACACATCCTTCTTCTCCTCCCACAATGATGACCAATACGCCAATGGCACAGAGGTCGTCTTCATCACCACATACTTCGTACAGTATAAAATCAGTGCCTAAAAAACCCGGGTCGATGTCAATGAGGTAACTCCCTTCCGGTAAACCATCATCGTCGTAATCTATAAAGGGAGAGGCAGGACCTGACAGGATATCTGTTTCTAACACATCTCCGTCGGCATCGGTATCATTGGCCAGGAGGTCAATGATGATAGGTGCACCCGTACAGATAGCAATGGTGTCGTTTTCAGCTACTGGGGCGGTTTGTGCCTGTAGTGTGTTCAGGCCGAAGGCAGCGGCTGTACACACCCAAATACCGGTTAAAATGGAGAGTTTTACGAATCGCGACATGTTCCTACTTGGTTTTTACAATGTAAAGAAACTGCTTTTACACCCATCAGAAAGGGACAGTTTCCCCTAATTTCCGCATTTTCCACGTATTTTTTTTGATTATATTTTTTCTAAATAGGACGTTGTTTTGTGTAAAATATTGATAATCAAGGAATTGTATTAAAATCTGATGGATAAAATTTGCACCTGAAAAATTGAATTTCCGCGTTTCGGCGTATCTTTCCGTGTAGAAAAATGCACAAAAGCAAGATGATACAGATGCTTCGGAATTTTACTCCGAAGGAGCTTACCCGATTTGGGGAGTATCTGGCATCGCCGTTTTTTACCAAGGACGAGGAACTGCCCGTGTTTTTCCACTACCTGAAGAAATATGCCCCGGAGTTCGAGTCGCGCAATCTGGAGAAAGAACGCATTTTGGATAAGGGCATCCACGGACTTCAGCTCACAGAAAAGAAACTCGGCTATCTGATGAGCGACATTGTGGATCACATTGAGGGCTTTATCCGGTATAACCAGCACATGGCCGACGATATGGAAGGTTATGTGCATTTATTGAGCAAATACAATGCCTGGGAGGCAGATAAGTACTTTGAACAAACGCTGCGTGATGCGCGTGCTACATTGGAGGCAGATCCTTTTCGAAATGCACCGCATTTTTACAAATCGTTTTTACTGCAAACCGAATTAAATACCTTTTTCGACCGCCAGAAAAAACGCGCATATGATGTAAGCCTGCAGGAAGCTGCCAATTACCTCGATCTGTTTTATCTGGCCACCAAACTGAAGTATTCCTGTGAATTGATCAACCGCCAAAAACTGGTGGCTTCAGATTATTCTCTGCGCCTGCTCAAAGAAATAACCGATCACCTGCGTGAACACGCTTATGACGCTTATCCATCCATTACAATATACTATCAGGTGTTGATGACCTTTGTGGAAGGTGAGAACGAAGTGCATTTTGAAAAACTAAAACTCCTGCTGGAAGAACATACCGAGAAGTTCCCTCCGGCAGAAGCCCGCGACATCTATGCGTATGCACAAAATTATACGATACGCAAGATCAACGCCGGTGACAAAAAATATTTGCGCGAATACTTTTCCCTCAGTGTGCAGGCACTCGAAAAAGGGCTGCTCACAGTAGATGGCGACCTTAGTCCATGGACCTATAAAAACCTGGTGGTAGCAGCATTACGTGTTGGTGAATACACCTGGGCTGAGCAGTTCATTAAGCAATACCGGTCGAAGCTGAATGATAAATTCAGATCGAATGCCTACAATTACAATATGGGGGCCCTGGCCTTTTATAAAGGTAATTATGGTGAAGCCTTGCGCATGATCAATCAGGTGGAGTTTACGGACATCTTTTATGCCTTGGACACAAGGACCATGCAGATCAAGATATACTATCAACTCGACGAATGGGATCCGATGCAAAGTGCGATAGAGGCTTTCAAAGTATACCTGCGTAGAAATAAAACATTGAGTGAAAATGTAAAGCTGTTATACAGCAATTTCCTGAAATTCACAGATAAACTTTCCCGACTCACCAAACGCGACAAGGCGAAATTGGAAGAACTGCGCAATCGCATTGAAGAATCCGGCCAGGTCGCCGACATTGGTTGGCTTCAGGTGAAGGTGGCGGAAAAGTTGGGCGGTAAGTGAGTGCGCATTTCATGATTATCGTCAGATACACATACTCTCTTTAATTTTTACCTACAGCATTTGAAATTACACAAAACACGTCGCGTATAGCTCGGTGCATGATTTAAACATTTCTGTTAGCGCTATTACCTAAGGATCGCACATGCTTCCAAATAATACGGAGGTCGTCGCCGGTGCGATGATCACGCGCATACATATAGTTTACGCGTTCTCTGATGTGGGGCATCAGTTTGCTGCTATCGCTGCCAGCGAGCGGATGCAGTACGCCTTCACGAAGGGCAGGTAACTGTTCCATGGCTCCACCGGTAAGGTAGCCAACCCAGGTTTTATTACCCAACAGTACTTTTATACAATTCTTCATGAAATTCCACTTAGCATCTACAAGCCAGATATTCACCGGCAGGGTGATCAGTGCGACCAATGCAACCAGTATATCCATGGTGCGTTTACTGCGCACATGTTGCGGAAGTGCGATATTGAAGGTGGTATCCAACGTGTAAATATCGCCTGCGGTGTCTCGCGAATTGCTACCTATGATGGCCTGACTATTCGGTTGAACGATCTTGAAATCTGTTTTTCCGGCGAGCATTTCCATGTGATGCAAAATATCGGCATGCGGAATATCAGCGGCGCAAAAGATCAGCTCGTTGATCTGGTAAGTGTCAATGATCTGTTGAAGATCGCGCATGTTACCGAGGCTGAGCGGATGCACCGTGTTTTCTTCTTGTGCATCGATGTAGCCGATCACCTGATTACCTAATTGCAATTGTAGTAATAATTGATGTGTGCGATGACATTCTGCAGAACTACCGGCGATCAGGATGCGTTTGACAGGCGCTTCGCCAAAACGGAAATTGCCATGTTGTAAAAAATGGATGGAACCTCTGGCCGCTAACAGAAG
>JAYRVB010000279.1:0-1784 GCA_041918775.1 Chitinophagales bacterium | reverse complement strand
AATAAATTTGGTGAAATCGGAACCTTAGAATACACGGAGAAGGCACAGAGGGCTCGGAGGAATGCTATATGTGCGGGCATGCATTACTCCTCTCTCCTCTCTCCTCTCTGATCACTCACCCACTGACCCACTCACCCATTCATTGCCATTAAGCTAAAAGCCTTATATTTAATCTCGAACCGGCATACTTTATACTAGAAACGCCCATGGAACACCAAACAACTCGTCTACCGAAGGCGCGTGCGCTTTCGGAGCATGCGATATTGCGCTATTTCAATTTTATTGTGTTGTATTTTGCACAGGGTGTTCCGGAGGGCATGCTCACTTTTGGCATACCTGCCTGGATGGCCATGAACGGCAAGAGCGCGGGCGAGATCGCAGGCTTTGCTGTAATAACCGTATTACCCTGGAGCTTCAAATTCATTGTCGCGCCATTAATGGATCGCTACACCTATTTGCCGATGGGCAGGAAGCGGCCCTGGATATTGCTCGGACAATTGGGTCTGGTGGGAAGTTGTATCTATATGGCGTTTATTCCCGATCCGCTCAACAACATGCATCAACTCATGATCGCCGGATTCATTGTGTCGAGTTTTGGTGCATTTCAGGATGTGGCAACAGATGGAATGGCGGTTGACATTATTCCTGATCATCAGCAGGCTAAAGCCAATGGCTTGATGTGGGGCTCTAAGATCATCGGGATGTCGGTTTCACTGGCTGCCGGAAGCTGGCTGCTCACCAAATACGATTATACCACGGCCATACTCATGATGGCGATCGTGATCGGTCTGATCATGCTGGTGCCCCTATTCTCCAGAGAACGCCCCGGAGAAAAGATCGTACCATGGTCGCCGGGTGTAGCCTCCCCGCACACCAAACATCTGCAATTAGAAAACTGGAAACTCATTTTTACATCGCTTTTCAAGGTATTCAGTTTGCGCAACTCCATCATCTTTGCGGTGGTGTTGTTTATTAGTCAGGGCGGTTTCAAATACGTCTCTACCCTGCTCCCTATTTTTACCGTAAATGAATTAGGCTGGACAAATGTGGAATACTCCAATTATTTTGCGGTGGCCAAACTCATTGGCGGTATTGCAGGTATGCTCATCGGGGGTTTTCTCATCGACAGATTTGGTAAAAAACGCATGTTGCATATTTATTATATCTCTGCATTACTGCTCATGGTATTGTTTGTATTGGGGCAACCATTGTGGGATAATCGTGGCTTGATCTTCACATTCATGCTCATACAAAACACACTGTACACTTTCGTAAGTATAGGTGTCTTTGCCATAGCCATGCAATGTTGCTGGAAAAAGATATCTGCAAGTCAGTTCACCTTGTTCATGACCCTTGGCAATCTTGGCCAAATGGGTTTTGCGGGCTTAATTGGTCCCATCAGGGCGAATTTTGACTGGGAGGTTTCTTTGCTGGCATTTTCGCTCTTCATGGGTATCAGCTGGCTGATCCTGAGCAGATTCAATCTGGATAAACAACTGGAACATGTTGCTGCCTTGGATTTGAAAAGTTTAGAGTGAGGGGGAGTAGGTATCAGGAAGGAGGAAGGAGAAATGAGGAAGGAGGAATGTAATTCGTCAATTCGTTAATAAAATACATGCATTTATCTGCGTTAATCTGCCAAATCAGCGGCCGCAGGCCTGTGTTCCTTTGTATTTCTATCGTACAGTGACATAAATACATGGACACAAAGGACCTTTAGGCCACTAATAGGTCTTTTTCAACAGGAATGTTAGTTTTAAAAGAAGGAAAGTGGGGTGAACTTT
>JAYRVB010000278.1:0-4573 GCA_041918775.1 Chitinophagales bacterium | reverse complement strand
TGTTGAATTATACTGCCGGTGTGCAATACGGTATTTTGCGTGATGCGCGCATGCCGCAGGACAAACGTTATGAAGAATCTGCCGAGGAATTATTCAAACCGAATGACTTCTCGCTTGTATTGGGCTTAGAGTATGATATTCATGTGCAGGAAAATCTCATTGTTTCTGCCGGCGCACGTGGAACCTTCTCCAATGATATCAGTACCCATATCGAACCACTCGATGATTATGCGAAGCGCAACTTTGTATTCGGTTTGCGCGCAGGCATAAGTTATATGCTCAATTAGGCAAGCTTTCCCTTTGGTACTGTATTTTAGCTGCCCATGATACGATTTATCCTGGCCTTATGCTGTTTATGTGCAGGTATGCATACGGTGCAGGCACAATTAGTGGTGTCAGGCGTGGTCAGTGATGCGCAGGGTGAGCCCCTACCCTTTTGCAATGTATATGTGCGTGGCACCACTATGGTGGTGGTGACCAATGACGATGGGTATTATAAAATGTCGCTGCCGGCGGGCACACATACCATCGTGTTTCAATTTATCGGTTTCACAAGATCGGAGCAGGAGATCACGTTAACGGATGCCGACCTGCAACTCAATGTGCAATTGCAGCAGGAATTAACTGAACTCGAAGAAGTCATTGTAAATGCCGATCGCGAAAATCCGGCCTACGCCATCATCCGACAGGCGATACAAATGCGACCTGTGCATTTGGCTGAGGTGGAAGGATATTCCTGTCAGGTGTATATGAAGGGTTTGCAAAAACTCAATTCAGCACCGGACCAGATTTTAGGCATACAATTAAATACGATCGTAGATGTTGATTCAAACAATGCCGGAGTTATTTATTTATCGGAATCGTCTTCTACGTTTCACTTTGCACAGCCGGATAAAACACGAGAGATCATGCATGCCTCATTAGTGAGTGGTAACAATGCATCGTTCAGTTGGAATGATGCTGCGAGTATGCAAATGAATCTCTATCAGAACATGGAAACCCTGGAAGGATTTTCGCAGCGCGGATTTGTTTCTCCCATAGCAGATAATGCTTTGTTTTTTTACACATACAGGTTGTTGTCGCAAACCTATGAACAAGGCCACTCGATATACAAAATTGCCGTGGAGCCGAAACGTAAGTCAGATCCGGTGTATACGGGTGTCATTTATATTACTGATCATCAATACCGGATCAGCGGTGCGCAATTGACACTTACCAAAGAGAACGGCATAGAATTCATAGATACCTTTCACATAGAACAGGAATTCTTTTATCCGGATCCTGAATATCTGATGTTATTGAGTTCCAGATTTAGTTTTACGTACGATTTTTTCAATATCAAAGGCAGTGGATATTTCCATGCATATTACAGTAACTACACCATCAACCCGATATTTCCGGCTCAATTTTTTACCGGTGAAGTAACGCGTATTGAACAAGGAGCGAATAAACAGGATTCCACTTATTGGACCGGTATTCGACCAATGGCTTTAACACAGGAAGAGCAAAAAGATTATTCAGAAAAAGAGGCATTGGCCAGATTAAAAGAAACACCTGCCTGGCAGGATTCGGTGGACAGGGAATTCAATAAATTTAAATTCGGGCAATTGATCAGCGGGTATGATTATCGCAATACCCGAAAACATTTTACGATCTCCACTAATCCGGTATTTGATATGCTGCAATACAATACGGTGGAAGGATATGTAGTGCAGCCCCGTATCTTACTGAGGCATACGCCAAATGATACGGTCACCTGGGAATATACTGCCATTGCCCGCTATGGCACTGCAAGTGGTGGATGTCTGTTTTCCGGAGGCATTACCTATCGATTCGATCCCATGCATAAAAGTCGCGTGCAGTTGCAGGGAGGAAGTATGATCAGGCAATATCATAGTCAGGGCATTGCACCCCTCTTCAACACTGCTTACACTTTATTACTGGAAGAGAATTATGCGAAAATGTATGGTCAGGATCATGTGCAGCTGGAAGCAGAAAGTGAAGTATTCACCAATGGCTTGTATCTGCGCGGTGGTGTGCAATATGCCAATCGATACATTCTGCACAATGCTGATGAATTGCAGCCATGGGTACAATACGAAAGATCCTTCAGCGCAAACGACGATTTTAGTCCGCTATTATCGAATACCTATGCCGCCACACCGATCCCTGATCGCATACTGACTTATGTACAGGCGCGTTATGTGATCAAACAAACCTATATCACGCAACCGAATGAGAAATTCATCCTCAGTGCTAAGTATCCGATCATACAGGCACGACTGCAGTTTGGTGCTGCGCCGGATAGCGTGCAGGATTATCATTACACGCAGTTGGATGCCATGCTGCATGATGATATTTCGCTTCAAATAGCGGGGAATCTGAGTGTAACGTTCAGTTATGCGCAACAATTTTCGCAAGGGCATATGAATATGGCAGATGTGTTGCATGCAGCAGGCAATGCTACGATATTCAGCAGGCTTACGGAAACCGGATTTTTTGTGCTCCCCTATTATGCCACCTCTACCGACAATTATTTGAGCAGTGCCCATGTGCAATGGCATACAGATGGATTTCTGTTCAGAAAATTACCTTTGTTCAAGCAACTGAAGATGGATCCGGTATTTTCGATGAATATGCTGAGCAGCGCCGAAGTGCCCTTGTATATCGAATGCGCTGCAGGCGTGGAACATCTGTTCAATATTGTGCGGATAGACGCTGCCTTTGTTCCTTATGCCGGCGAGCTATCCGGTATGGTTTCTCCATTTCGTGTACTTATCGGCATAGGATTCTAATGAAGACAATTTGTATCATCTGCATTTCCATGCTGTGTTGCCTGCAAAGCATCGCACAGTGTCCTGATAATTTCACCCCCTATACTCCTATTGCCGATCTGGCTGACAGTAGTTTCAATGGATTTAAGGGTGGCCTATATCCTGGCGGTAATCAGATCCCATCATCGCATTATACCAAGGGTTTACAGCAGCGCGACAGCATTATTCCACGTGCTGCTGACGGACATGCTGACGCAAATGGTCAGGTTGGATTTTTGGTTTTGGGATTCAGTACTGCTGCCATGACAGGTCGCACTTACAGAGATATGCTCAGTACGCTGCATCCGGATACGCCGGTCAAGGTCATCATCGGTGCACAGGGAGGTCAGGATATCAATGCCATGCTGAAAAGCAATGGTGCTTATTGGAAGAGCGTAGATTCTGCGATCACTGCATCAGGATTAAGTAACGCACAGGTGCAGATCGTATGGGTCAGCACCGGAGATATATTCACTTACACGCAGGCTTTTCCTGAGCAGGCACAAACAGGTGTAGAGAAATACCGGCAAATGCTTACTGAATTGCGTAAGCGATATCCCTCTGTGCGCATGGTATTCATGAGTGACCGACCTTATGCAGGTTATATCGGTACCGATCAACCACCGGGTCCAAAAGAACTGGCGGAGCCCAGTGCTTATTACCATAGCTGGACGGTTAAATGGGTGATCGAAAAACAGATCATGGAAGTGCCGGGATTTAAAACATCGGATATTCCTTTTATCGATTGGGGGCCAACATTGTGGACCAATGGTACAAAAGGAGATGCACAAGGCTATACCTGGGATTGTAGGGATGCGGGAAAAGGAGGCATACATCCCTCTTCAAAGGGCCGAATGAAAGAGGCTGCGAAGCTGTATGTGTATTTTTCGCAACATCCGTATACAGCGCATTTATTTAAAGAATAAGCGTGTTATTCCGTCATCAATGAAGGCGGTGCATCCACTGCTGCCTGCACGTCGGCATATTTGTAAATACTTACGATGATACACACCACTACGATGAGCAGACACATCATACGCACAACGCCCCCATTTAACCTTTGCCATTCTTTAAAGCTTTCTCTGCGTGTGCGTGCCGTATGTATCCATCCTGCTGCAAATGCATAGATGACCATGGCGATAAGGGCGATGAAGCCCATGAAAATGATCCACTGATAAAATAAGTCCATCTTAAATAATCATGCCCGCAATAGCGGCGGTGAAAAAACAGGCTATCGTGCCACCAAGTAATGCGCGAATACCTAATTGAGAAAGCGTTTGTTTTTGATTTGGTGCTAATGCGCCTATCCCGCCAATTTGAATACCAATTGAGGCAAAATTTGAAAATCCGCATAACGCATAAGTAGCAATAATAACCGATTTTTCATCCAACATGCTTTTATATTCGCCAAGACTGGTGTAGGCAACAAATTCATTAATAATTGTTTTCTCCCCTAACAATTGTCCAACCATCAACATGTCGTGCGATGGCGCGCCTAATAACCAGGCCACAGGAGCCATAACCAATCCAAATATATAGTCGAGTGACAATCCTGAATAGGTATTCCCTGTAAGTGCAGCTATATCATCATTAATATTAAGCACATCTCCAATACCGAGAAAAATACTATTGAACATGGCCATAAATGCTGTAAAGGCAAGGAGCATTGCCCCAACATTTACGGCAAGTTTTAATCCATCAGTTGTTCCGTTTGCAACGGATTCAATCACATTGCTACCGATTTTTTCTTTATTGACCGT
>JAYRVB010000277.1:0-1667 GCA_041918775.1 Chitinophagales bacterium | reverse complement strand
TGATCAGGTCGCGACGAATTGGTGGCACAGTGGCCAGGCTGCGGATATTACCATAATAGATCTTTTGTGCGCATTTGTTGCGCAGGTCGCTGAGAAATTGCGGGAAGGTATGTTCACCGGGACCAATAAATATAGAATCTGCATGCGCTGTTGCTTCTTCGGGCAGGGCAGTAACATGCAAACCACCCAACGCCACATACACGCCACGAGCACGATAAGCGTCGGCCATGCGATATGCGCGATAGGCGTTGGTGATATATACTTGTATCACCACGAGATCAGGTGCATCAGATATATCGACATGTTCTACGTGTTGATCGCAGATCTCCACTTCGTCATCCGGCGCCGTGTAAGTAGCAAGTGTAGCAAGACCGAGTGGCGGAAATAAAGCGTATTTAATGGGTCTCCATTGTGGACTCTCCGCTTCCGCTAATGCCGGGAGTATCATTTTGATGCGCATCGTTATCAGGTGTTGATTCGTGAAGTGATAATTCTTTGGAATAGAGGTAGATACTGCTGCCTAAAATGGCAATAGCATAGGCAAGGAAAAACTGCGATGTTGCGATCTCCCAAATGTCGGATCCAAAAAGACCGGATGGCAACAGGCACATGGTGAGCAGGCACAATATGATCGACAGCAGCGTTTCCACCATGCGCCTTGTGCCGATATGTGCTACATGCGATCGAAAAAAAATATTCAGCGCACAATGCAAATACATCGCCGGCAGTCCCATGATCAGGCTTAAGCAAATAGCCAGAAACAGGATCAACAGGTTCGTGGCCATGCCAAGGAGCATTGAATCGTCGAATTGTGGAACGAGGATCATGATCATATACAAGATCGGTCCACAAATGGAAGTAAAAAGCCATAATCGCCACGAATGCCTGAATGTGGGGTCATCGCTCATAGGTAGACATTTTGCAATAGATCCATGCGATCAAAAAAAGTATAGCGGAATGCGCCGATCATACATAGGCCGGCTACCAGCATCAATACTAGTTGCCTGCTGCGCGTTTTAGGGTCGCGGCGCACATAGAGTAAACGCGATTGAATATTCAGGAGCAGGGTGATCACCGGTAAACCAACCAGAACCACCACATTAAATAAGGTGTGGAGCTGTGTATCCGGGAGGATGAGGGCCTTGACAATGAATGCCTTTTCAAACAAGGCTGCTGAGAAGATACCCAGCCAGTAAAAACAAGGTACCACCATAATCAGCGATCCTACGCTTATAGCGAAGTGCAGGGGATCGGTGAGGTCGAATGTTCTTTTTTCCATATTTCCGTTGTTGTTTAGCCCGTCGCAACTGCCTCAGAATCGCCTGCAGCCTGCGTCCGACGGAGGTTAATGATGTTTTCATTATGAAATACAAATAACTTTGAAATACAAAGTAAGTGGTTTTTGCATTATGAAACAAGAGGGGGAAGTGTTAAAATTTGATAAAATAGTTCAAGGAAAGATTCGAAGATTCGAAGATTTGAAGATTCGAAGGGTGAATGGAAGATTCGAAGATTTGAAGATTCGAAGGGTAGAGGAAGCCAGGTGTTGGAAGGCTCAAAGGAGGGTATAATCGCCTAATCCACCGCACAGACATGAACACAATCCCGCCCCGAAGTAGAAAAAATATTCCGCTAACGCTGCATATTTTTACACTTCGGGGCAGGCT
>JAYRVB010000276.1:0-4276 GCA_041918775.1 Chitinophagales bacterium | reverse complement strand
GTTTTTTCACTCCCGATCAAGCAGGAACTAAATGCCAGCGGACTGCCTTCTGCGCGATTGAGCAACCATATCGTGCAGCTGTTTTGTGCCTGTGAGGAGGCATACAGGCACATACAAAACACTATGGTCAACAGACCCTTCATTCGTTAAAGATACAATTTGCCGAAACTTGGCATTGTCGGAATAAGCATTTTGACAAATCTCTGAAGCGAATATTTCTAAGTGGTTAGTGATTGAGTGTGTTAATGAATCTTGCATTTCTTCGCGTTTTAGCCACTTCGCGTCTTCGCGTGAAATAAGTGTTTACAGATTCTGGACATAAAAAAAAGCCTCTCCGGAACAGAGAGGCTTTTTCAATAACTTTAATTAAATCACTTATCACCAATCAGGTTCAGCGCGCTTCCTGCTTTGAACCATTCTATTTGTTGTGCATTGTAGGTGTGGTTTACTGTGATGTCATCAGTAGTGCCATCGTCATGATGCAAACGAAGGGTGAGTGGTGTGCCGGGCGCAAATGTGGTGAGTCCAAGAATGTCGATCTGATCATTTTCGCGGATCTTATCGTAATCTTGTTTGTCGGCAAAGGTAAGCGCAAGCATACCCTGTTTTTTCAGGTTGGTTTCGTGAATACGCGCAAACGATTTCACCAGGATGGCGCGCACACCTAAGAAGCGTGGTTCCATAGCAGCGTGCTCACGTGAAGAACCTTCACCGTAATTCTCGTCACCTACTACGATACTGCCTATGCCGTTGGCTTTGTATTCGCGTTGTACTTTTGGCACGGAGTCGTAAGCGCCGGTCAATTGATTTTTGATGGAGTCGGTTTTGTCATTAAAATAATTCACCGCTCCGATCAGCATATTGTTGGAAATATTGTCGAGGTGACCGCGGAATTTCAACCATGGTCCGGCCATCGAAATATGATCGGTGGTACACTTGCCTTTTACTTTGATCAACAGTTTCAATCCTTTCAGATCAGTGCCTTCCCATTTCGTAAACGGTGCCAGTAATTGTAAGCGATTGCTGTTAGGATCCACCAGCACATTTACCATACTGCCATCTGCTGCAGGTGCCACATATCCGGCATCTTCAACAGCAAATCCTTTTGTTGGTAATTCCAGTCCGGTAGGTTCATCCAATTTCACCGCAACACCTTCTTCGTTGATGAGGGTATCTGTTATTGGATTAAAAGTAATATCCCCTGCAATGGCCAGAGCGGTTACGATCTCCGGCGATGCCACAAAGGCATGTGTATTCGGGTTGCCATCATTGCGCTTGGCAAAGTTTCTATTGAAGGAGGTAATGATGGTGTTTTTGCGATTAGGATCCGTGGTATGTCGCGCCCATTGTCCGATACAAGGACCACAGGCATTTGCTAATACTACACCGCCGATTTTTTCAAAATCATCCAATAAACCATCACGTTCAACAGTAAAGCGCACGAGTTCAGATCCCGGGGTAATGGTGAATTCTGATTTTGCTTTTAATTTTTTCGCAGCAGCCTGACGAGCGAGACTGGCGGCGCGGGTTAAGTCTTCGTAGCTGGAGTTGGTGCAACTGCCGATCAAACCCACTTCCAGGGTTGCAGGCCAGTTGTTGGTGATTACCGCATCTTTGAGTTTAGAGAGCGGCCATGCGAGATCCGGAGTGAAAGGTCCATTCACATGCGGCTCTAATTCGCTGAGGTTGATCTCGATCACCTGATCGAAATATTTTGCAGGATCTGCATACACTTCAGCGTCACCATCCAAGTGTTCTGCAATGGTATCTGCCAAGGCTACAACTTCAGCGCGGTCGGTAGAATTCAGGTAGCGGCGCATGCTGTCGTCGTAAGCAAACACCGAAGTGGTGGCACCGATCTCAGCACCCATATTACAAATGGTGCCTTTACCTGTACAGCTGATCGCAGCGGCGCCTTCACCAAAATATTCGAGAATGGCACCGGTACCCCCTTTAACGGTAAGTATACCTGCCACTTTAAGGATCACATCCTTTGCGCTTGTCCACCCACTCATTTTTCCGGTCAGTTTCACACCGATGAGTTTAGGCATTTTCAATTCCCATGGGAAGCCGGCCATCACATCTACAGCATCTGCACCACCTACGCCAATCGCTACCATACCAAGTCCGCCTGCATTCACCGTATGGCTATCCGTTCCGATCATCATACCACCCGGAAAAGCGTAATTCTCCAGAACTACCTGGTGAATGATCCCCGCACCCGGTTTCCAGAATCCGATACCATATTTATTCGATACAGAAGCCAGAAAGTCATACACCTCACGATTCGTGTCGAGGGCTGTTGCGAGGTCGGTATCCGCACCCGTTTTTGCCTGGATGAGGTGGTCGCAATGCACCGTAGAAGGCACAGCCACCTGCTTTTTCCCTGCACTCATGAACTGCAATAAGGCCATCTGAGCGGTAGCATCCTGCATGGCCACGCGGTCGGGACCAAAATCAACATAATCCTTTCCTCGCGCATAGGCCTGTGTGGCATTTCCTTCGCTGAGGTGCGCATACAGGATCTTTTCGGTTAAAGTAAGCGGTCGGCCAAGCACTTTACGTGCGGCGGCGATGCGTTCGGGATAAGCGGCGTATAACCGCTGGATCATGTCTATATCAAATGCCATAATGGATGATGTTTTTCAACTTTTTCGGGCCGGGAAAAGCACTTTTTACCGTTCCTTTCCCCAATTCGCCTGCAAAGGTAACAATTGAGGGAGATTTTCGTTTATTAAACCGGTAAAAATTATTTTTTAGAGGGGTTTAAAAAAGAAAGCCTCAGGCATTGCAACCTTAGGACAAGAATCCGCTATCTTTACTGAAACGTTCACCCCATGAATGCTTATAAACTCTCCGCCTATTCCATGGCAGCAGGTGCATTGGCCGCTACGCCAATTTTAGCTGATGGTCAAATGGTCTATACGAATATCGATCCGGATGAGCATCTGTATAACGATTATTATTATCTGTTAGATTTCAATGCGGATGGATTTACCGAAGTGGGTTTTATTGGCAATCATTTTTGGACCTGGTCTTCCTGGGGCAGCGAGGGTCATGGATACAGCACGCATCAAATTTATTTAAATATGGTGGCTGAATTAGCCATTGTGTTTGATCATATAGATCATCTGTATTTAGGAGACACTGTTGATGAAAGCCTTACTTTCGCAGACCTTGCCACCACATTTTTTTACGGATTTTTAGACCTGGATGATGATTTTCTGGATATTGATGCAGGCAGTGGATGGGTCAATAATGAAGGCTATTTCGGTGTGCGATTTTTAATCGATACGAATACGCATTATGGTTGGATACGCCTGGAATTGGATCAATCCTATCCGGATGATATGCCCAATTTAGTTTTGCGTGAATTTGCGTACAATGCGACGCCAAATGCACCCGCACCCATAGCATTATTTGCAGCTTCTCCCGCAACGGATTTGTTTTTAGCCGATATCGCGGATACCGGTACGCCGGCTGATTTACAATTATTCTTTCGCAAAGCGGAGAATGAAAGCACCGTGAGTGCGTATCGTGTTGCCTTATTTACCGGCCCTGTTACGCCAACATCCGAAGAGATGGAGGCGCTTGCAGCAGACCAATTTATCGAGATACTGCCAAGCGGTGAAGATGTGTATATGCATTTCGGCACCCTTGCATCAGATGTTTCAGGTAGTCCGATCAACTCAGGCACTTTATACAAGGCTGTTGTGTTGGCTATAGCTGATGGCGTCACCGCCTTTGATAATGAAATATCAAGACCATCCTGGCCTGCCTCCTATACATTGGAAGTTGCACCGATGCCATGGGGTGTGCATTTGGTTTCCGATAGTATTACCAATGACATCTCCGGATTTACAGGCTCCTTTATTTTGAGTGATACGAATGTATCCTCCGTTAGATCATTTATTACCGCAAATGAAGTAGATCTGGAAACTTTGCTGGCATTGGATAGTAACTATTATATGGAAATGATGCCCATAGCCGGAACAAATACGATCACCTTTACCCCTGATAAGCTTGTTTATGGGGCGGGTGATCCGGAACTTTTTGAGACCTATTTTTTGCACGTAGTGTCTATGCCCGATTCAATTACGAATTCAATTCCTGCAATGAAGGAAATTACGGGTCAATTCCTATATGCGGAGTATGCCACGCAACCAACAGTGTCAATTATTGGATATGCCGGCAATTCAAGTGATATTTTGTTGGAATTTCCACATTTGCCAAATGAATCGGGTTTGGAAGTCTATCGCATTTTAGTGTGTAAGGC
>JAYRVB010000275.1:0-7687 GCA_041918775.1 Chitinophagales bacterium | reverse complement strand
GCAGCGAAATTGATATCTATCTGCGCGATAAAAAGTTTCACCGCATATCGTTTCGCAATGCCCCGGATAGCTCTTTTACACCTATGGAGGGCATCAACCTGCAGGAGTATCAACTCAAGAATTTCAGCTGGCAGTACGACGACCGACCTAAATCTATGGAAGACCTCAGATGATCAGCAGTGGTTATTCTGACAAGGCAAAACCCAGTCGCGCCATATCAAACCAAAACGAGGGGTAAGATTTTTTCACCACCATGGGTTCCTCAATAGCCACCTGAGCGTGTGCGAGGGCAAGTGGTGCAAAACTCATCGCCATGCGATGATCCTCATATGTGTCTATCGTGCGCATTGCGTCGCACTGCGATCTTCCATTGAGTATCCACGCACCATCAGTTCCCTCCCTGAATTGCACGTCAAATTTTGCGAGTTCTTTTTGCAGTGCTGCTGTTCTATCGGTTTCTTTGATACGCAGACTTTCTACACCGGTAAATGTTGCCGGCACACCTAAAGCTGCACAGGTTACTGCTACTGTTTGTGCTATATCGGGACAATCACTGTAATCCCATTCGAGATGTGTAGTCAATTTACCGGTATGCGTCAGGATCATTTCTTCGTCAGTAAACAGGGTGTCGACACCTAATTGTGCATACAATTTCGGCAACACGCTGTCACCTTGCAAACTATCCGCGAACAATCCACGTATCCGCAATTTCGAACCCGGTGATAATGCACAAATACTATAATGATAAGAAGCAGCACTCCAGTCGCTTTCCGCCTGCATGGGCTTTCCCTGGTACATGCCCGGTGCGATGATTAGTGTATTGCCCTCCATGTCAATGGATGCGCCAAGTTCCTGCATGGTGCGCATCGTCATCTGGATATATGGAAATGAGGCGATCTTACCATCGAGGTGCAATTTTAAACCACGCTCAAGTGCAGGGCCGATCATCATCAAGGCAGAAATATATTGCGAGCTTACATCGGCGCGAATTCTGATCTCTCCTCCCTTTAATTGCTTGCCACGGATTCGGATCGGCGGATAGCCTTCATTTCCGATATAGGTAATGTCGGCACCTAATTTCTGCAAAGCCTGCACCAGGATGCCGATAGGACGTTGTTGCATACGCGCACTTCCCGTGAGGATGCGTTCGCCGGGCGTAATACTGTAAAAAGCTGTGAGAAAACGCATCGTAGTGCCGGCAGCGCCCACATCGCTCATTGCAGGCCGGGATCCCAATAAATGCGTAAGCGTGGTCGAGTCGTCTGACGGAGAAACATTTTTAATTTCGAAGCCATCTGCACATAATGCCTGCAACAGCAACAATCGATTGCTGATACTTTTAGAACCTTCCAGGGTAATACTGCCAACGATCGGTTGTCGTGGAGCGGTAATGATCATCTTCATCACAATCCTTTATAAAATTGAAGTGCCTCCTGTATATCCGACTCAGAAACCGGTATATCATATACACAGGTACCAATCTGTTTCAATAAACTCAATCGCAGCTGTTGTTGCTCATTCTTTTTATCCTGCTGCATAACAGCGACCAATTCCTCGAACTGCAAAGTGGTCAAATCGTAATGTTCGAAATAGCGCATGCAGGTATTTGCGATCATGTGTACTGCCTCCGAAGGAAGGCCGCAGTGCTTCACCGACAAAAACGCTTCACAGATCATGCCGATCGCAATGGCTTCTCCATGGAGTAATGGTTCGATATCTTGTCGCAATGAACAAGTTTCAACAGCGTGACCAATGGTATGCCCGAAGTTCAGGATCTTTCTCAGCCCTGCTTCATAGGGGTCTGCTTCCACTACAGCGCTTTTGATCTGCACTGATCTGGCGATGAGGTCTTTCCAGTTCTGATCCTGCTGGAGATCAAGGCCGGACACCATGTTCCAATATTCTGCATCATAGATCAACCCATGCTTGAGTATCTCTGCAAATCCGCTGTATAATTGTCGTTGTGGAAGTGTCGATAAAAAATCTGTGCAAATAAACACTGCTGACGGATCCTTGAACACCCCGACAAGGTTTTTCATTTCCTGCAAATCGATACCTAATTTTCCCCCAACACTGGCATCTACCTGCGACAATAAGGTGGTAGGCATCTGAATAAAATCGCATCCCCGCTTAAAGGTTGCCGCGGCAAATCCACCCATATCACCTATCACACCTCCGCCGCAGTTGATCACTAAACTTTTTCGTGTTGCCAGGTTATTGCTTAGTTCTTCCCAAATGGCCACACAGGTATGAATGTTTTTAAATTGCTCGCCTGCCGGAATCGCGATTACGGTATGATCAGGTAACAATGGTGCCAGTGCGGGATAACATAATGCTTCGGTTTGCTCATCACAGATCACAAAATACGCATCGTAATTGCGTTGCTGCAACCAATCAGGAAAATATGTGTGCGGATCGCCGGCAATACTTACATCGTATGATTTCTGCGGAATGATCATTACATGAGTTTTTCTACAGACCATGCATCCGGGCGTTCAGCAAACAATATTTTTGTTTGCGCCCATGTGGACTTAAACAATTCAGAATTGCGATAACTATCCAGGGCATATACATCTGACCATATACTGATCGTGATAAAAATATTCGGCTGTAATACATCTCGTGTAAGGTCTACGCCTTTGCATCCCGGAAATGCTTCGATCTTTTTCTGTGCTTCCGAAAAAATACCGATAAAGGTATCCACTCCTGAAGGTTCAAAGGTCATTTTAACAATGCGAATGATCATTCAAATTCAATTTGTATGGTGTTATCTAGATGGAGGCCTAAAAGCTGACTGGCGTTTCCTTTATGGATGGCAATTTCCAGGTAGCCGGCTGAATTAAATAAACATAATTTTTCGCCTTCAGGTACGCTTTGATATGTTTCTGAGATCTCGCGTATCTCTTCGTGACGTTTATAATTAATGACAAAGGATCTGCCGGCGCGAATGCGTTCAAATCTATCACGTGTTACGCCGGTGATCAAATTACCAAAACGGTCAATGTATATGATATTTGCTTTGATCACAAACTGATTGTCAGGTGGACGCAGATAGGTTTTTGTTTCCAGGGCACCTAATGGTGCACCTAGTTGGTTCAAAGGAACTCCATTTGCCAATTGCACTACTGCCTGCACAAGTACATTTTTGCCTACAAAGCTACTTATGTTTTCAGGCTTTTGCGGAATCTCTACCACTTGCTCAGGTTGCTCATCCATCATCAGGCTGAACAAACCATTATCCATGCCCACAAAAAAATGTCCATTAAACAATAACGCGATCGTTTTAGTGAGCGGTCGTGACTCGGCATGTACACTCACGAGATGTATGGTACCCTTTGGAAAGTGAAAACATGCATTGCGCATCACAAACGCAGCCTCCTGAATGTTGAAAGGGCTGATCTCATGGGAAATGTCGATGATCTGTGTGGCAGGAGCACCGCTCAGTATCCTCCCCTTCAATACTGCGGCATAGTGATCCTTCACGCCTAAGTCGGAAGTAAGGGTTACGATTGCCATATGCGGGGAAACAGGAGGAAGGTTAGTTCAAAAAAGGTAAATTTGCATGAACGTACAAAACTACCAATAAAATTGATTGAAATATCCATCCCTTTAGACGGTATTCGGCCGATTGACTTCTATGGTATACACAATGCCCGTTTGGGTATCATTAAGAAGACATTTCCATTCTTAAATATTTCTGCCCGCGGGAGCGAACTCAAAGTGAGAGGTGGAGAAAAGGATGTGGAGGATTTCCGCGCCCGTATTGAAGCCGTATTGAATCATTTGGAAAAGTTTCATACTATTTCCGACAGTAATTTGCAGAGCATGTTATTTGGTGTGCCGGAGCAGGAGTTGGTAGACTTACCTGAAATGCCGGACGACGCCATTGTGCACGGTCCACAAGGCTTGCTCATACGCGCCAGAACGCCAAACCAAAAGAAGATGGTATCGCTTGCGGCCGCGAATGATATAGTTTTTGCGATAGGCCCTGCCGGCACCGGTAAAACCTACACTGCAGTTGCACTGGCAGTTAAAGCCTTAAAAGAGAAAGTAGTAAAACGCATTATCCTTACACGGCCTGCGGTGGAAGCCGGGGAAAACCTGGGTTTCTTACCCGGAGACCTTAAAGAAAAGATCGACCCTTACCTGAGGCCGCTATATGATGCGTTGGATGATATGATACCGATTGAAAAACTCAATTTGTACATGCAGAATCGAGTGATAGAAATCGCTCCTCTGGCATTCATGCGCGGGCGTACACTAGACCACGCATTTATCATTCTTGATGAAGCACAAAATGCCACCGATGCGCAATTGAAAATGTTCCTCACTCGTCTCGGGCCAAGTGCAAAGTGTATCATTACCGGCGACCTTACACAAATAGATCTGCCTCGCAATCAACAATCGGGATTATTCACATCCCTGCGCATCTTGAAGGATATTGAAGGGATTGGCACCATTTTTCTGAATGAAAATGATGTAGTTCGTCATCGCTTAGTGAAAATGATCATAAAAGCCTATGATAAAGACAAGGCTCGCCATGAAGAAATGTAAGCGGTATCAGGCTCAATACTCCTGAGGCAACAAACCATATTCTTTCCATTCCTCTATAGGAAGCGGCAGTTCATTGATCAAGCCATGACTGATATCCAGTACCCATGCATGCAGTCGCGGATATTTTCCTGCACTAAAAGCATCATGCATAACTGATGTTTTGCACAGTTGACGCACTTGTCGCACCACATTGAATTCGGATAAACGATTTAATCTTTCCTCCATCGATTCAATGGCGTCCAGTTCTTTTTTATGTTCCATCGCGATGTCGCGGATGTTCATTGTCCAGTTCTCTACAAGGTTCATCCCCGTGCCATGATAGGCCGCCTGCACGCCACCACATCCGTAGTGTCCACAAATGATCACGTGTTCAACCTGCAGCACTTTTACAGCATATTCGATCACCGACAATAAATTCATGTCGTTCAAAAACACCTGATTGGCTACATTTCTGTGGATGAAAATTCTGCCGGGATCAGCACCTGTAAATAAGTCGATTGGCAATCGGCTATCACTACAACCGATATATAAAAATGGAGGATGTTGCCCTTTAGATAAACGTTCAAAATATGCCGGATCTACTGCAAGTTTTTCTTCCACCCAATTCTTGTTGTTGATCAACAACTGTTCGTATGCTATTTTTTCTGCCATAATGCTGATATCCTCCAAAAATATTCATTAATTCGACATTTTGCGAATTGCGCAGCTGTTTTTGAAAAAAAACACGCATGCCATTGACAGGCTGCCAATTCGGGAACTAAAACATACGAATGTGCGTTCTACACGCCATATCTTTCGCGCAGGATCATCCTGTGATGTAACTCATGTCCAACAAGTATCCAAGCATAAGCATTTACAGTAAAATTTCCATTATTCGCGATACCGGAACAATTCAACATTTCCTGCGTACAACTTTTAAAAAAAGCGATCGTTGAAGCCCTCACTGCCTGAAATTCTTCCAGGATATCAGCGATAGGTCTCTGCATGGCGCCTGCATTATCTGCATACATGTTTTCATCAAAACCAGGCAAGGCAGTGGAATCCTTTCTGGCAAAACGCATGGCCCTGTAGGTCATTACCCTTTCGCAATCTATGATATGCTGCAATACATCCTGCACTGTCCATTTTCCGGGTGCGTAAGCATAGCTTAATTGATCAGGTCCTAATCCCTGATAAAGAGCTACCGTATCCCTGGCATTTTGCGCAAACATCTCGATGATATCTCCATCAGGCACTTGTTGCAGATAGGCATATTGATAGGCTAGATATTCTCCTTCCCTGGGTCTTGTCCATTGCATGGCTTGTCGTTTTGCACAAAGGTGGAATTCTTTCTGATATTTTACAATTCACCCATAGGTCCATGCGTCATAACACCAGGCAGTATGGGGCACCTTGCGCCACACTTAGTCGCTTAGCACTTTGGTATATTTGCATCATGAAAAAAGTAATGGACACCGTAAAGCATGTGATAGAGGACACCTCAGCCCTCTTTGGTGAAGGGTATAACGCCGCAACAAACCTCCTGGGTGAAACCCTTCAGCATTTTTACGATGTAAAAGACCTCACCAAAGAAAAGGCCGCCGGTTTAACCAACGATGTCATCGCACTGGCACCTATCATTGAACAAACAGGCTATCGGACAAAAGAGCTGAACATCAGCGTGAGCATCCCACCCCGCATTACCATACACTTCGAAAAGTTCGCCGAGGTTTCGCCGGAGCGGATCGAAGAGATCCTGTTGGAGCATCAGGATAAAAAATTGTTAAAAGTGATCGTTCAAACACTTTTGGCAGCAGACAGCTTTCAACAAAAACTGACCATGGGAAGTTTTGCGTTTAATGAGATCAACATCAGTTTGAGTGTTCCCCCTGAAGTACAAGTGAAATTTTTGAACAGTGCTACGCTGTAAACTGTTAAGGAATCATGACCATTATCGCGTTATTGATCAGGCTGGTGTTTACCGCCGTATTCTATTTTCTGCCGGATGTGTGGATGCATGGCGCCGTTCGTGCTGCATTTCCAAAACATCCCAAAAAAACGCTTAAACGGTACTGGCTACTGAATATCGCTTTATTCCTGATCACCTCCTCCGGATTTCTGCTCATGCAATTCATGGATGGATCACTGGCCAGGTTGAATTTGTACTTTCTGGGTGTATTTGTAGCCTTGTTGTTTGCCAAATTATTTGTTGCACTTTTTCTGTTTTTCGGAGAAGACCTGTGGCGAGTACCCTATAGCCTATTCACGCGTAAAAAAAGAAGTGTCGCCTCCGGCGAGAAAGCACCGATACTCATCAACCGTCGCACCTTTTTATCTCGCACAGCGTTGATCGCCGGTATGCTGCCCTTCACCGGGTTTATTTATGGTATGGTGCGCGGTCGCTATGCATTTACCGTACATCGGGAGACCTTGAATTTTACCGATCTGCCTGACGCGTTCAATGGGCTGAGTATTGTACAGATCAGCGATCTGCATATGGGTAGCTGGGATAAGGCTGCAACAGAACATGTGGAGGAGATCGTGCGCATCATCAATGGATTTGGTGCTGATCTGGTCTTCTTTACCGGCGATATTGTGAACAGTCGCGCAAATGAAATGGATGGCTGGTATGATATACTCAAAATGATCACTGCGCGCGTTGGCAAGTACTCGATACTTGGGAACCACGATTATGGCGATTATGTGAATTGGAAAACGGAGGAAGAAAAAGAAGTTAACCTGAGCCTTGTAAAAAACATCCATCCGGCAATAGGTTTTCAATTATTATTGAATACACATACGGCCATTGAACGCAATGGTCAAAAATTATATATTGCCGGTGTAGAAAACTGGGGCAAAGGGGATTTTCCAAAATTTGGCGATCTGGATAAAGCATATGCAGATATTCCTGCGGATGCTTTCACGATCCTGTTATCGCATGACCCTTCTCACTGGCGTGAAAAGGTGCTGCACCATTCGCATATTCCGCATTTAGTATTGAGCGGACATACACATGGATTTCAAATGGGGGTAGAAACCCCTGCCTTCAGGTTTTCTCCTTCGCAGTTCGTGTATGGTGAATGGGCCGGATTGTATACTGAAGGACGCTCGCATTTATATGTAAATCGCGGTCTTGGCACGGTCGGCTATCCGG
>JAYRVB010000274.1:0-2464 GCA_041918775.1 Chitinophagales bacterium | reverse complement strand
TGGCAGCAACATATATCATTGAACACTTTAAGGAAAACGGCATACTGCCTGCGGGAGATAATGGCACGTATTTACAGGCATTTGAAGCGCGTGCTGGAAAAAAACCGGGGCCCGATAATTATATCGTCGCTCAAAATAAAGTATACTCCATGCAGGATAGCATTTATCCGCATCCGATGTCAGCCAATGGCAGCGTAAGCGGCCAGATACAGGCTGCCGGCTTTGGTATCAGTGCAACAGCGTTGAACTATGATGATTTTGCCGGCATCGACCTGCAGGGAAAGATCGCCCTGATCAAAACATCTTCACCGGATGGCACACATCCACACAGCAAATACATTGAGTATAACGATGAACGCAAAAAGATCCAGAGCGCCGCAGCAAAAGGAGCAGTTGCCGTGATCTTTTACAATCTGGATCCCAACTATAGCTTACCCGCTGCAGATTATCGCAGAAATGTGACGGCAGAAAGCATTCCTGTTTTCATTGTGGATGCTGCTATGGCTAAATCATTACTGGCTTATACCGGTGCCGTGCGCATCAGCAGCGACCTTGATGAAGAAGTGCGTGTTGGACATAATGTATTGGGTTTCATTGATAACAAAGCACCCCATACGATCGTGATCGGTGCGCATTATGATCATCTTGGGCACGGGGAAATTGAAGGCTCATTATACCGTGGCGATGCGGCCATACACAATGGCGCCGATGATAATGCCAGTGGTATTGCCATGATATTGGAACTGGCCGACGCATTAAAATCAAATACTTATACACAAAACAATTATTTATTCATCGCATTCAGCGGTGAAGAGATGGGATTGTTCGGCAGCAAAGCTTTTGTGCAATCGCCTCTCATGCAAAACTATAGTGTGAATTACATGCTCAACTATGATATGGTCGGACGCATGGATACCACACTTGCGGTCATCATCAATGGTGCCGGCACCAGCACCGACTGGAGTGTGTTGCCACAGCTTACTGCTAACGGTATGCGTATCACCACCACTGAAAGCGGAATTGGTCCGAGTGATCAAACTTCTTTTTATCTGCGTGATATTCCTGTGTTGCATTTCTTTACCGGTTCTCATGCCGATTATCATAAACCATCAGATGATGAAGCACTGATCAATTACGCAGGTATGGACATGATCTACGATTATAGTCTTCGACTGATCGCCGAGTTGGACGACAATGGAAAGATCAACTTCACAAAAACAAAAGACAGCAACAACGATAATACACCCCGATTCACCGTGACCATGGGTATCGTTCCGGATTATGCTTACAGTGGAAAAGGCATGCGCGTAGACGGTGTAAGCGATGGAAAGCCTGCACAAAAAGCCGGTGTGCAGGCGGGTGATATCATCATCAAACTGGGTGCATTTGAAGTAACCGATATGATGGCTTATATGCAGTCATTATCTAAATTCAGCAAAGGACAGAGCACCACGGTAACCGTGATGCGCAACAATGAGGTGCTGGAGCTTCCGGTACAATTCTGATTGGCCAATATATTGCATATTGAAACCTCTGGTCCGCATTGCAGCGTAAGTCTGGCTGTTGATGGACACACGCGTGCCCTTGTGGTTGGAACTGCTACGAACGACCATATGTCGGGCATTGCACACTATATCCAACAAGTTTGTGCCGAAGCCGCTATTCCTTTGCAACAGCTGCACGCGGTGGCCGTAAGCGCGGGTCCGGGTTCCTATACCGGTTTGCGCATAGGCACCAGTATCGCTAAAGGCATCTGTCAGGCGGGCAATATTCCGCTCATAGCCATCAACACCCTGGAAGCCATGATTTCCGGAGCAGCGCTTGCGCTTGGAGAACCCGATGCTTACTTCTGTCCTATGATAGATGCCCGTCGCATGGAAGTATATACCATGCTGGGTGATGCAAAAGGAAAAACCACGGTGGCACCATTTGCCTATGTGGTTGAGCAACCTGCTTTTGACTGGATACCTCAGGATAAACTATGTTACTGCTTTGGCAGTGGTGCAGCAAAGTGCGCCGAACATCTACCCGCCAACTGCAAGGTTGTATCTGACTACGCCATTACGGCAGAACACTTACATAGATTAGCTTTTCAGCAATTTTCAGCAGGCAAATTTGCCGATCTTGCGTATTTTGAACCGGAGTATCTGAAGGAATTTTACACTCCTGTAAAAAAGCAATGACGGAACTTCGCCGCAGATTTGTTTATTTAGCGGCTTATTTTTAGTTTTGATATTGAAGGTTAAAGTGGGTATCGTGAATAAAACCAAGGAACATGCCCGCTACATACATTAGTAAGCTCACCACTGACTCTGGTGAGGAAATTAGACTGGATTACAACAACCTGCGAAAAACCATTTTGGTGATTCGCTCGGTGAACCACAAGTTGCGACAGCAGATGATCAATTTGCTGATGGAATATCCCCGTTTGACCGTAACCGAGATGTATATGAAATTGCGTTTG
>JAYRVB010000273.1:0-5349 GCA_041918775.1 Chitinophagales bacterium | reverse complement strand
CATCTTTGTTACCTCCATAGTAGGTCGACCAAATTAATTCATTATTAGCATTAAATCCGGCGATATAACCTTCAAACGTTCCTACATCACTGTTCGAAATATCCTGTAAAAATATGTCTGTAGGATCGCAAATCGGGAATTCGCCAGCATCAGGTTCTGTGCAGTAGAACCCAAATGACGCAGGAACATCACACTGTGTATGTCCGCTAATATAAAAATTATGATTTTTATCAAAAACAACGGCCCCACCACCAATATTGCCGTTATCATCGCAACCGAATGCACTAGACCAAACTAAATCGAAGTTCACAAATTTAGATACGGTTGCTGCCATATAGCTGGTTGTTTGGGAATACTCGGATCCAGTTGCAGTGTGAGGAAAATCAGAATTATCACCACACCAACTAACAAATACAAAAGTGTTCGGAGCATTAGGATCAATAGCGAGGCAGTTTTTCTGAAGCGGGAGTGCTTCATTTTCTGAGCCTCCAAAATATGTTGACCAAATGAGTTGACTATCATCATTAAACATCACTAAAACATTATCGTTAAAGTTAATTGGACCAACTAACGGGGTTTGATTATAAGCACCCCCCATTTCGCAATTCGGAAAATAAAAATCACTCAAAGGAACATCACATGGAGGATTATCCAAATCTTCTGTCGCTGGTAACATGGTATTGGTATATCCAGAAATTAAAACGTTATCGTCGCTTGTCGTTTCAACAGATAAAAGTTCATCTGAATTAGAACCGCCAAAGTATGTACACCACTCAAGTTCGTTTGCAATATCAAATTTGGCGACAAATCCGTCAAGGTCTCCTCCAAAAGACGATTGATTGTAAGCATCTGCTTTAGCGTAAATAAAGTCAGAACTGGATGTAGTTTCTCCAACAACATAAAAATTGCCCTGACTGTCATAACTAATATCTTTTCCAGTTTCACTTACATTACCGCCTAAGAAGGTTGACCAAATTATATCATTACCCTCAGGAGTTATTTTAGTTAAAAAAACATCGGTGCTGCCAGTGATTGTAGGTCCAGCAGGTTCTATTGGAAAGTCTGAACTTCCGGTGTATCCGGTCAGGAGAATTTCGTCTTCAAATAAATCAAGCGCCCATGCCTGTTCAGTGCTTAATCCCCCAAGGTACGTGCACCAATCAACTAAACGAGAATCATCAAAACAAATAACAAAAGCATCAATTTCGCCCGCTAGTTCTTCCTGGATTAGACTTCCTGTCGTATTGGGAAACAGTAAACTATTTGTAAGTCCTACAACAAAAACACGTCCGACATCATCAACCTGGAGTTCCCATGCATATTCATTATATCCTTCATTGCCGTAATATGTAGACCAGTCTTCTTCAGTCCCAAGGACACCCTCGGGTCCATGATCCATTCCAATCTCAATTACCAGCGGCAATCCATTGTCATATTCACCTAAATCAAATCCAATTTCAAAATCGTCAATTTCAACATACTCTGCATCCCATCCTAGAGTGATAAGATCACCATCAACATCTATTTGATACGCATCTGCAACATTAAATGTAACAGTACCAAGTAATCCAACAATTTCTAGTTTACCACTTCCCAAAATATTTACATCAGCTGCCCCATCATATAAGATTGATATAGGATCACTTTGTTCGCTATAGCCTGGTTTTATAATCAAATAATATTTCAACCCATTATCATCAAAATAATATTCTACATCGACGTAATCATAAACTTCGAAAGCTATTAATCTGTCAGAATTTCTCACATTTATAGCACCCTCTGTACATTGCGGTAGAAAATAATTTAAATATTCTCCTCCTTGACTGACGGCTCGATTTATTAATTGACCTGCATTACTATTATTAAATGATTGATCAATTCTTGCAATAGTATCATCCTCTACAGTGTCAATCCGGCTCCATACATAACTAAAATTGTCATCGGTAAAAAATAGAGTAGGATAGCTTCGGTGAGAATAGAATTTTATATCGTCTCGAGGGTTCTCATCAGAATCGATAATTTGACCTTTGTTTTCAAAATATTTAAATGCTGAAGGGTGATGCATGTCATCGTCAGGAGGTATTATAAAAGAATTAGCACTATATTTTATGAGTCTATTCGTTGAAGTAGAAATACTATAAGACTTGCCCCCAACATAAAATGCGCCATCAAGGTCAGCCTTCACAAAATTCACCATGTCATCATCCTTATCAGGACTGTCATATTGCTCAAGCCATAATCGTTCACCATCCGGGCTGTAAACTACTGTTAGAAAATCCAGGCTGGCACCATTATCGATATTCCCTGCAACTATTATATTGCCATCAACTACACTACTGAGCTTTATACCATATGCATCAAGACCACTAAGAGCGCTTTCCTCGTTGTGCCACTGTGGTGTACCGCTGCTATTGTATTTAATAGTCTCAAAAGATTTTGAACCATTTTCATTCGTTACCCATCCTGTGATATAAACATTGTTATCAAGATCGACTATCACTCCATGTGATTCATCATCCAAACCCGCAAAGTCATAATTCTTAGTCCACACAACAGCCAAGCTAGTGTCCAGTTTTACCGTTTTCATGTTGTAGCCTTCATCAACCACAGAAGCCCTGCCGGTGATATAGGTATTTCCTGATGCATCTACATCCGCGCCATACACCTGATCAAAGCCTGTTCCTGAGGCTGAATTTCTGTTTGAAGTGATCTGTGCGCCTGTATTTTGGTTGTATTTTACCATGGCAAAGTCGTAGCTGCCAGGGGCGTTCTCGCTTGCGCCAACAACAACAATCCGCCCGGAAGGCGCTTGCTTAATAATCGCGGCAATGTCCTGATCTGAAGAGTAATCATATCTTGATGCCCACTGCTGTGTTCCGGATGCATTGTATTTTATAGTACAGTAGTCACTAAGCGTGCCACTACCATAACTCGCACCGGTCACATATACATTTCCTGAACCATCGACAAATATATCTGTTGGAATGTCATAAAAATTACCCGGCCCGTTATATGTTGCAGTCCATTGTTGTGTGCCGGAAGAATTGTATTTAATTACAAGGTAGTCATACTTGTTCGTGCCATCCACCCAAGTCGCGGCGGCTACATATACATTCCCGGAACCATCAACGTCAATTGCTGAGCCATAATCATTTTCATCCGTATTGTCCTTTTCAATCTCCCACTGAACAACACCAGAAGCATTGTATTTTGTTGTGAGAATGTTGGCCTTTTCTGTTGCAGATATTGTGTTTGTGGTTACATAAATATTCCCTGAACCGTCAATAGTAGAAGCACTATAGTCTACAGTGTCGGGAATGCCTGTTGTATGCACCCATTCTTCGGTTAAATATATCTGTGCTTTTTGTGTGTGGCTTAACAACAATGCAAATAAAGTTATTGTTAACTTAAAATGGGGGGGTAATAAGGTTTTTCATAACTTTTGTGTCTTAGCGTTAAAAGAGAGAAGTCGAACCTAAGCAATGCATTTGGTAAAGCCAAACTTTTTGTGTCATTTTTTATATTGACGGCCTCAGATTCACGGAAAACCGATAATCCTACTCCAGTTTCCAATAGAGACTTGAAGGTGCTCAGAAACGAAGGAATGTGCAAGGTTAACAATCACGTCCCACCTGCAGCGAGGCGGATTCTCGATTGACGATTTTCGAAATGGTAGTGAGTGGAGCGATGACAATGCCTACGGGCTGTAAATCAAAACTCACCACCCGCCTATCGGCGAGGAAGACTCACATACTCACATGCGGCGCGGCTGGTTCCCCCACTCAAGAAAATCGCTTCATAGTTTTATAATCTTTGCTACATAAGTTTCATAGTTCATATAGTATATTCCAGATGACAGTTTTGATATGTCGACCACAAATTGATTCTTATTTCTGCCGATTACTATAAATGGAACCTTTTGACCGAATGTGCTAACTAATACTATTTTGCCTGGATCTATTGGATCACCCATTTGGAAGATAAAATATTCTCCAGACGGATTTGGAAATATTTTAGAATTGCTAGACTCAAAAGGAGCTATGCTTGTATATTCAATAGAATCAACAATGAAGGCTATTGCACGAGTAGCTGTACCAATAAAATAACCCCCTCTATATTGAGTTACTTTTAATCCAAGCGAATATAGGCCCGCTTCTTGAGGCATATCCCAGGTTAAAATTCCTTCACTGGTAATATATAATTCATCGCTTGCCGCCGGATAGGAAAACCCTAAAGCAGGGAAAGGACATATACTATAAACAAGACTGTCACCATCTGGATCATAAACATTTAGGTAATGTTGATAGATACCCTCCTCATAAATTATTTGACAAGGGGTTGTGCCAAATACAGGACTTGAATTCAAACCAAGCACAGTATCTAGCACAACCGTGTCAGCTAGATCAAAATAGGCAAATTCTGAATTTTCAATGTTCGCTATATTATCTACCAGATATTCTTCATGTAAACTGATTCTATAAGTTCCTTCAGCAGCATATGTGTGATACCCCAAAAATTCATTTACTAAAAAATCACATAGCGGTACACCTCCCTCATCGTGCAGTATTGTATCAGTTCCGTCACCCCAATCAAGTGTTATCTCTGTTATTGACTCTGTCGAAGTATAAATTATGATATGGCATTGAATATACTTTGAAGTCAAACCAATGACAGACATTTCTCCACCAAGTATGTCCTGGCCCTTTGCAATTAAATGCATGGAAATAATACAAATAAATAATACCCAGTGCTTCATGTTCTACTGTATAATAAATTTATTTGAAATTATTTGACCATTTTGTTCGGCTTGCACAACATATACACCAGCAGCCCATCCAGTCAGGTCCAAATACAAGTCATCTGTCATAACCTGATTTTCCAATACCTTACCATTTACATCTATGATTTTAATTTGTGTCTCTGTAGTATAATATGGTAATTTAACAATTAAATAGTAATCTGTTGGATTTGGGAATACATTTAACTCCATAGATACGGTAGGATCATTCACCTCAACAATAACAAATGGCATTGCTGAAATATCAAATCCAAAAACAAATGCATCTTGCGTTGATGATAGTCCACCAATTTCCGTTTGAATGTATGCGCCTCCTGGATCGAGGATTGGAAAGTCAAATTTACTTCCCGTGCTGCCTGTACCATAGAGACGTTCAGTTATTGGATCATATGCAAGTGATCTAATATATTCATCTTTGTTACCTCCATAGTAGGTCGACCAAATTAATTCATTATTAGCATTAAATCCGGCGATATAACCTTCAAACGTTCCTACATCACTGTTCGAAATATCCTGTAAAAATATGTCTGTAGGATCGCAAATCGGGAATT
>JAYRVB010000272.1:0-2247 GCA_041918775.1 Chitinophagales bacterium | reverse complement strand
CTTAATTGGCTTTTGAATCTCATGCTCATCATATATACCAAATGGAAGAAAGAGAAATCCGGGCTGATAATAATGTATCTCAGCCTCGTCAACTATGGTAATGTTCCATTCATTTCTGGAAAGTTTTCCTCTCAGGTGATTTGCCATCATGGTTCCTGCTGAACCGGCACCGAGTATCAGGATGTTTCTATTTGTCATCGCTTGTCCTTTTATTGTAAAGGCAAAGCTATCCTGCCCCAATGCTATAGCTAGTGACCTTCTGTACACTAAAAATTGATTTAAGTCACCGTTTTTCAGATTATAAGCGGGGTGCGGTGGTGACGCGGTGCGGTAGTGCGGCGGAGAGCCGTGGTATTCGCCGTATAGTAGTTCAGTGAGTCAGTTTGAAAATTTTGTTTCTCCGCGTCTCCGCTCCTCCGCTCCCGATAGCCATCGGGATCCGCGTGAAAAAGGGAGATTGATGATTCATCCAGCCACTATCCAGCTACTCCCACTTCGGAAGCTCCCCAACTTTATGCGGTTTCGGACGTTTCCATTGTATCGGTTTTACCACTTCTTCATAAAAGAATGAAATCGGATTCCACAATGGTGAAGGTGGCTTTGGAACCGTGTCGATCTCCGCTTTACTGCGAATGCCTGGTATGGGCTGCATGGTGTATTGTGGCACCTCTTTGTAGGCTAAAAATGCCTCACGGAAGTCTTCCCTGCTAGGCCAGGGGTAAATAACGTAGGGGTCGAGATACAGGGTGTCCCTGGTCATGAACACGGCAATGGAGGTAAGCTGATCCATACCGGTATCCGGCACCACATACCACTTTGGCGCATAGCCACTTGCGGTGAATTGCAGGGTGTCACCCTGTTCCACTACCAGGGTGAAGAAGCCGTCGAGGCCCGCACTTGTGCCCCGTTTGGCTGCTGGAATGGTCACATTGGCATAAGAGATCACGGCCCGGGTTTCCTGATTGAACACGATACCGCTCAGTTGGATGTATTGGGGTTGCACCTGCGCCTGCAGAACGGCTACCTGCATGAGGAAGCCAATGATGAGGATAGCGGGCAGCTTGTGCATCGGTAATGAACGAATGGTGACGCAAGTTATGATAGGTCTTGAAATTATTTGTAAGATTTGCATGTTAAACATGGTTAATCAACGTATGGAAAATCAGGACGGAAAATTGCATGATATGCGGGCAGATTATACCGCCGGCGATTTCAATGAACATAATGCCTATCCTTCACCTATGCAGCAATTTGCACTCTGGTTTGAGGAGGCACTGCAGAATGGCATCAGCGAGCCAAATGCAATGGTATTGTCTACCGTGGATGCACAAAACAAACCATCCGGCAGGGTAGTGTTGCTCAAGGAATATACCGACATAGGCTTTGTGTTTTTTACCAACTATAACAGCAGAAAAGGAAAAGAGATCGCACATAATCCAAATGGCAGTTTAACTTTTTGGTGGGGACCAATGGAGCGACAGATCCGTATAAATGGAAAATTGCAAAAAATAACTGCAGAGGAAAGCGATACGTATTTTTATTCGCGACCGGTAGGTAGTCAGGTGGGTGCAATGATCTCTCCGCAGAGTGAAGTGATCAGCAGCAGAGAATACCTGGAACAAAAATTTATAGAACAACAACTCAAAGGTGAACTTCAACGCCCGGCACATTGGGGTGGATATATCCTGATACCGGAAGAATTTGAATTCTGGCAGGGGAGAAGTAATCGCTTGCACGACAGACTTTCCTACATTCAGGATCCCGCAGGCAGTTGGTTGATCCGCAGGTTGGCGCCCTGATCCAAAACACAGGCCTGTAATTTCACCTGAGGCTGGTTTTTCAATGCGTCCGACAACATGTGTAAATACGCATCTCTCGTGATATTTTTTGCGCCAAGCGAAGCCAGGTGTGTATTGTATATCTGACAGTCTATAAACGAATAGCCCGATGCTTGCAGATGTTGCACCAGGTGTATAAAAGCGTATTTGCTTGCGTTACTCTTACGGCTAAACATACTTTCTCCGAAAAAGCAACTGCCCAGAGTAAGGCCATATAATCCCCCTGCTAACTGATCATTTTCCCAGGCTTCCACCGAGTGAGCGATCCCCGAATGGTGTAACGAGGTATACGCTTCCATAAAATGCCCATCTATCCACGTGTCGTCATCATGCTTACGCGGAATGCTTGCACATTGTGTGATCACCTGTTGAAAATCATGATCCACCGTTACACGAAACGCATGTTTTT
>JAYRVB010000271.1:0-4244 GCA_041918775.1 Chitinophagales bacterium | reverse complement strand
CAGCTTAATCCTGCCGGTGGATCCCAAAGCACAGTCGTTGTTCCGCCAATCGGATTTAACACAGTTGTGCTGTATTCAGGGATATAAATATCGATACCAAGGTCTACCGAATTTTGAATAACCTCAATACTTCCGGAGGCTGTATTGGTGCAACCGTTCCCATCCGTGTAGGTATAAGTCACAGTATATACTCCGGGATCTCCTGCCAATGCAGGATCAAATGTGTCGCTGGAAACGCCCGTGCCGGTAAAGTATCCGCCTGCAGGGTCTCCGGTGATCAATATTGGCGTACCCTCCAGACAAATCACAGGGTCGAGCGACACTGTTGGGAGTGGTAATGGATAAATAGTGATCAGGAAGGTGTCTGTTTCAGGACAACCCGGACTTGTATAATACACTTCGTAAGGGCCTCCAGGGGTGCAGGCATCCAGATCAATGGATCCCGTTGAGGTATTTATACTAATTGCCGGATCAGCACTAAATGTGCCACCGGGATTGAGTACCATATTTGGAGCAGTGGTGCCGTATGGGCAATAAGCAATATTGTCGAAAGTGAATGCCGCATCTGTAAGCGGCAAAACTTCGATCACAATGCTGCTGGTATTGCTACAAGGACCGAGTGGAGTGGTATAGGTGATGGTATAAAATGTACCCGGAGTAGCGGTGCTGAGGTCAACAGTTCCTGTAGCAGCATTGATCGTGATGGCCGGAGAAATTGTGTATGTGCCTCCGGGTGTTTCAACGCTGGTAACAATTGCACTTCCATAATTGCAATAGGAAGCTGCATCATAAGTAAATGCAGGGTCGTCCAAAGGATCTATGGTGATCGTTTCGGTGCTCGAATTACTACATGGACCCGCCGGAGTAGTATAGGTAATTGTATAAGTGGTGCCTACATCGCCTGTAGCCAGGTTGACCATACCAGTAGCGGCATTGATGGTCATGGTTGGCGGTGATATCGTATAGGTTCCACCAGGTGTGACCACTGCAACAGGGCTTGCGGTGCCTGTTGGGCAATAGCTTGGTGCGCTATACCCAAACGAAGGATCATCCAGCGGGTCTATCGTGATCGTTGTTGTAGTGCTATTGCTGCATGCGCCACCTCCGGTGGTATACGTGATGGTGTACGTGGTGCCTACAGCTCCTGAAGTAAGGTCGACCACACCTGTAGCCGGATCAACATCAAGTCCCGGAGGGCTCACTGTAAATGTGCCACCAGGTGTTGTGACCGTAGGAGTTGCTGTTCCGGTTGGACAAAAACTCGGTGCGGAATAACTAAATGAAGGATCTTCAAAGTCAGTGATGGTAATCGTTACGCTATAAGTGTTCGTGCACAATACACCTACGGTGTAGGTAATGGTATATGTTGTGCCAACAACACCTGTTGTGAGGTTAACCAACCCTGTAACCGGGTCAACAACCAGTCCCGGCGGCGAAACTGTAAAGGAGCCACCGGCTGTAGTGATGTACGTTGGGAGAGTAGTGCCGATAGGGCAATATGTTGGGTCGCTGTAAGCGAAAGTGGCATCAGGGTCGGTGATAATGGTTACCAGATCTGTAGCAGATTCCGGAGGGCAGGCGCCCGTTGGACCGATTACCGTATAGGTGATGCTATAAGTGCCCGGTGTAGAGGCGTCAAGGTCTATTTCCCCTGTAGCGGGATCAAGCACTAATCCTGCAGGTACGGAGGTGAATGTACCTCCAGGTGTGCCGGTAATGGAGGGATATGCAACACCATCTGTGCAATAATATGGGTCGTAAACAAATGTCGGGCTGATATCCTCAACCACAACAGTGATATCTGCGGTATAGTCGACACCTGCACAAGCACTCAGAAACGCGGTATACGTAGTAGTTGTGGTAGGTGAAACGATCAATGTATCGCCATATCCCACAATAGCTCCCATAGGATCATACCAAATGATACCACTTGGCACAAAACGGGTGCTTTCATTTGCAGTGGTCCAGGAAGTGGAGTTGCGACCAGGTGCGGTAAATGCTATTGTTCCACCAGGTCCATGCACACCTTGCGTCGCTGTTCCTCCAGCCCAGGCCGGACAGTTTGGCTTATTGGTAAGGTGGTTGTCAATGATATTGGTGGTTTCGTTAAGAACGATCTGAAACTTCCCCAATAACCAGGTGCAGCTAAACATGGGTACGTTATCCCAGCTTACAATGAATTTCCTGTTCGGGGCGGTACCTATGGTTTGGTAATTCACGCAGCTACCCACAGGGGCGCACAAACCGGGATGCCAATCCTGCCAAGGCCCCATGATGCAGTTTTTAGGCACACCTGCTGCTGCAGAAGGGATGGTGGCTGAGGTATAAGTGGTGGTAAGGGCGCCTGGTCCGCCGAAGCTCACCCAGCCGTTGGATCCTACGTAAGCCTGGGTGTATTCTGTCCCCAGAAAGCAAAAAGTAAATCCGATTGGAATGGCCGATGAATAGCTGTCGTCTGTTAGTCCCGGTGTCACCGATGTGCCACCGTACACTTCAGGTGCATAGGGAACAGTTTCAAAAGTATAGCTTGATGTGCCGTAAGAAGGGGCTGAAATTACAGCCAGAGTAGCTGTTCCGCCGGCACAAATGGTGGTGTCTGATGTAACTACGAGTTGGCCATGGGCGTAAATGCTGCCCATGAAACAGGTGGCAATAACTGCTGCTTTTCGTAAGAGTTGCATGCTTTGGGAAAGGTGGTGCAAGGTAATAAAAATTACGAGGATAGAAAAACCAAACCATGTAGAAAAGGGCAACAAAAAACCCTGAAGTAAGCACTTCAGGGTTTGCTCCCCAACCTGGGCTCGAACCAGGGACCTACTGATTAACAGTCAGTCGCTCTAACCAGCTGAGCTATTGAGGAGTGTTTCTTTTGAAACGGGATGCAAATTTACAACGTTTTGTAAGTTCTGCAAACACTCATGGATTTTTTTCGGCAAAATCCGCTACATAATAGTGCCCGAACGCATGCAGCTTCTCACAATATTGCCTTTACTTTGCGGCAAATTTTTTACTCATGAGTTTACTTGTTGTTGGGACAGTGGCATTTGATGCTATAGAAACACCTTTTGGAAAGCGGGATAAGATCATTGGTGGTTCTGCTACATATATTGGCTTGTCGGCTTCTAATTTTTACCGACCGATTCATATTGTGTCAGTGGTGGGCAGTGATTTTCCAAAGAGCACCCTTGCCGCGTTCAACAAGCGTGGTATCAAAACAGACGGTGTGCAGATCAAGAAGGGTGAAAAATCATTCTTCTGGGCCGGAAAATACCATATGGACATGAATAGTCGCGATACCTTGCGCACAGATCTCAATGTATTAGCTGATTTCAATCCGATATTACCTGAAAAGATCAGAAAACCTGAGATGGTCATGCTTGGAAATATTGATCCGGCCCTGCAGATTCGTGTCATAGAGCAATTGAAGGCACGTCCAAAACTCATTGCCATGGATACGATGAATTTTTGGATGGACATTGCCCGCCCTGCACTCGACAGGGTATTGACCATGGTGGATGTGTTGATCGTTAATGATGAAGAGGCGCGTCAGCTCACCGGCGAACATGCGATTGTGAAAGCCGCAAAGGCGATAAGGAAATTTGGCCCTAAAACAGTGATCATTAAAAAAGGTGAACACGGGGCATTATTGTTTCAGGGTGAACTGGTGTTTTTTGCACCCGCTTTGCCATTGGAAGATGTGTTTGACCCAACCGGTGCCGGCGATACCTTTGCCGGAGGTTTTATGGGTTACCTCGCGCAAACCGGTTCGTTAAGCTTTACCAATATGAAGCGCGCCATTGTGCATGGAAGTGCTATGGCATCATTTTGTGTTGAGCAGTTTGGTCCGGAAAAATTGCTTACCCTGAGAAAGCCGGAATTAAAAAAACGGTTACAGCAATTTAAAACACTGGCCCATTTTCAGATCAAGGCATAAGCAATCCAACAGCAGTAAATTTTTTAAACACTTCTTCAGCGTGAGGGGCATCGGCTAATTCGTCGGTGAGGTCCTGTCCTGCAAAATGCTCGTAGTGCATACCTGCCCGCCATAGGCGCGAGGCGGTTACATCATAGATGATGCCCTTGTAGGCGATCCAGATCTCTTCTTTATCTGATCCATTGCGTAAGGCGAGCTGGAATTTCGTGTATGTTGGCAATATGTCTTTCATTTCCAATAATGAGCCACATGTTTTTGATGAAGGTCAAGGCCGCCATTTTTGGTGTAACAGGCTATCGCGCCGGTATTT
>JAYRVB010000270.1:0-2001 GCA_041918775.1 Chitinophagales bacterium | reverse complement strand
TTCGGGTAAAGTAATGTATGCCATACAGTTTTAGCTTTGAGTGGCTCAAATCTAAAAGCATTCGCATGGCAAGGCCAAATCGTTTACACTTTGTTTAGTTAATTGAAACTTTATTTACAATTCCATAAAGCCATCGATTGGTGAACACCAATAGCCTCAAGGCACAAGCTCTATGATCATTGCACAGACACCTGATGCACTTGCCGATCGTTCTCAGACTGCAACAACACCACATACATACCTGCTGCCAGTTCGAGGGTGTATGCGGTTTGTTCGCCAGTGTATGGGGTAGAAAAAACTTTCTGACCTAATTGATCAAACACTTCCATGATCACAGGTGCATTCAGTATTTCATCCGACTGTACGAAGAGCTGTTCGCCATAGGTATACACATTGAACTCCGGCAGGTTTGCATACTCGCCTTCATCGAGGCGACATGGGAGTGTAGAAAAATTCTGAATCGGGCTAAATTCAGAAATACCGGCATCAATCATTCTGCTTCTGATCTGCCATTCGTAAGGTGTATTGCAAGTGAGTCCGGTGAGTTTTACATTCGTTTTTGCTCCGGGCACCATTACCGTGGTCCATGCGCCTCCTGCCCCACCGCCCGCATCAGCCTGGCGGTATTGGATTTCGTATTGCTGCACATATTCAACAGGATCCCAAACCAATTTCGCTTGTGTAGTAGCCAGCCATCCTGTACCCAGGTCATCCGGAAAGATAATGATCGGTACAACACCTGCAAGGACAGTGGCACCTGAAGTCAGGTTTATTGCATAATCAAAAATAGTAATGGAGGTTGGATGATTAAAGGCAGGCGCAACATAGGTTGTCATTACCCGCATCCATCCGTAATATTTGAGTGGACCATTTTTTAAACGAAATCCGATATTTTTCACCGTATTACTTGGAATACCTACTGACCAACAATAATCAGGCAAAGTAGAAAACATTCCGGGGAAGCAATCATACCATAATCCGGCGGCTGAATTAATGAAATTATTCACCCCATTGATCTGTGCGCCTGTTGGAAATGTCTTCAAAACGTTTGCAGACATATTTGTTAAATAGGCATTGAAGAATGTATAAATATTTTCTGTCTGAATCGAAAAGGCCATTCTGTCACCTCCTACCCCATTCATGACAATAAAGTAGTAGTTTGAAGCAGAGGCATATGATGAATAGGAAAAGGCAATATTGAAAATAAAATCCGTCACATTATCCCCATCAACATCGAGGTGTAGGGTGTCAAGCGGCCCTGTGGAGGCGAGTACTTTATCCGGACTGAGGTTTGTATAGGCTGTTTGCGCATCTGCATCCGGGAAGGTCACCATAACGGCTGCGGCCATTGTAGAATATGCGCTGAGCTTTGAAGTGTATTGGGTAGTTTTCATAGTGATTGATTTATATCAAATTTACCTAAATGCTGATCGCTTGTATACAAAAGAGACATATTTAACACACCAGGCAACTTTACTGGTTGGGAAAGTGCAGGGACAAACATGACCAAATCGACCTAATTGTCTAATTTAGCCATATGAAACGCACGAAATTCCTTCTACTTCTCCCTATTATGTGGGTTTTGGCCGGCTGCCCTGTTTCCATGGATTATCCTTTAGGTTATCAGGATAAGGATGCTTTCGATGAGCGGTTGATCGGTACCTGGGCGGCATCCGATACCTCAACGGAGGTGCTCAAGGTAAGGTTTGCTAAGATAGATGCGCATAGTTTTCACGCAGAGGTATTGCAGCGCGGTTCCATGTATGTAGAAGAGGTGGATGCATTTACCGGCTGGTGCACAACGCTGAACGGGCAAACCTTCATGTATTTTCAAAATGCTGCAGATAAGATGGGTGGCTATTATTCTTACATCTATTGGATTGACGGGCAGACACTGGTGGCCTCCGATTTCAGTTTAAAGGTGGGCGGTGTTGATGCCGTGACTTCCATTGAAGCTTATCGACGTGAGGTAATGGCCTCCATGCAATACCCCGACTTTAA
>JAYRVB010000269.1:0-2323 GCA_041918775.1 Chitinophagales bacterium | reverse complement strand
ATTATCTTCAAATAGCACCGTAGGATCACCGCTAAATGTAAATGCAGCTTCCGTAGCTAAATAGGAGATAATGGTTACGGTTTTACAGGTATAGTTAGTCCCACCCGGATTACCCACGGAAAGACAGGTGTTGTAATTACCATTTGTAAGAAAAGTATGTGTCGGATTGGTTTCCGCACTTATTTCGCCATCACCAAAAAACCAATCCCAGGAGGTGGGAAAATTTGTGCTCAGGTCGGTAAATGTTACTATCGGATCTCCGCTAAAACTAAAATCCGCAGATGGTGCATAATAAGTGATCAGTGTGTCACAAAAAGTAGTGCTGCCCTCTGCGTTTATAGCGGTAAGACACACTGTAAAAACGCCCGGAAGGGCATAGTGATGAAACGGATGCATTTCAGCAGAAGTGCCGCCATCACCGAAATCCCAAAAGTACGTGTCGCCTTCAGTAGATTCATTCAAAAAAGAGACATCCGCACCCAGGCCGACAAACTCGATATAATATGAAAAATGCGCAATTGGTATATCTGCAACTGCCCTTTGAAAACCAATAAACAGAAAAATAATTTGCAACCAAAGTTTCATGTAAGTAAATATAGACAATTAATCACATGGAGGTGTTAATCACACCGACTTTAACATTTGCGGATAAATTTTCTTCGCGAAATCTATCATTCTGTAAATGGATTTGAGAACTCTGGATTAGAAATAAAGCTATTGTCTGATAATGTTAAGAGAAATGCTATGATCTGGTGCTTTTCGATTTCAGTCAAATGAACACCTCCCTGGTATGCATACTCCATTTTTGTATCCACATTAACAGAGGGATGTACTCCACTGCTATAAAAATCGAGCACCTCTTTCAATGTCTTAAATCTGCCATCATGCATATAAGGAGCCGTGTATGCCAGGTTTCTGAGAGAAGGCACTTTAAATTTTCCATTATCCATTTGATTTCCGGTGACCGCGCCTCGCCCCCAATCTAAATAGGCATTAGGAGAATCCACTGCATCAAGGCCATTGTTGCTAAATGTTAAGGTAGTACCCAATGCATCACCATCAGTAGTATGGCAATGTATACAATCACCCTTCACCTGATCATTCATTAGAACAAAACCCTGATATTCATCGGCATCCAAATAACCATTTCCTGCAATGACCCTGTCATACTCTGATTGATATGAAATTAGGGTACGCAAAAATTGCGCTATTGCATTACTGACATCAACCGAGTCTATATCTGAAGACCCAAAAACAAGTTTAAATTGATCAGCATAAAATTTACTTTTTTTCAACCGCTTTTCCGCAACTGACCAATCAAGATTCATTTCGTTATAATTACGTACCGGATGAAATACCTGATCCTCAATACTCACAGCTCTTCCGTCCCAAAAATAGGCAGGATACCATGCCAAATTAAACAATGGCAGGGTATTTCTCAACATCAATGATTGATCTAGACCAACGCTTAATGCATTGGGCGCATCACTGAATGCGTACTGCTGCTTATGGCAGCTGGCGCACGACATAGAACTGTCAGCACTCAGCACAGGATCATAAAACAAGTATCTCCCCAAAAGAGCTCCTTCAACTGTAACGCGATTGTTAACATTAACCGGCATTGCAGGAAAATACTTAAGGTCCGGGAATGGATATGGTGTAAGTTTATCTTTTCCGTCGAAACTTGACATTAAGATTAACCCAAATGCACAAGAAATCAGGACTATGCGCATAACCCTCTAATGATTATTGATCACAATAGGTGTCACCTCAGTCTGTATATTTGTTTTCACCCTAATAAAATACATCCCATTCACATAAGGTTTGGTTGCAAACCAGAACTTTGTAGGCACAAACGACCAACTATCCACCAAGCGCCCAAATTGATCGATCAACTCCATGGACTCTATGATATGGTATTCCATTATTTTACGGATCTCGATATACACGATATCTGATGCCGGGTTGGGATAAACCTGCATATATTTTTCCTGAGGTACCTCATTTATTGTATGTATAAAAGTTGGATGAATTACCATATTATCGATCATCCATCCTTCCTTAAACTTTTCTATTGAATCAGAAACCAGGGTAAATCTAAACCGCATAGAATCCATGTACCAATAATTATTTAACCATGAGTAGTCAAAACACAACCAAATATCACGCCAGGAACCATCAGTTCCGGTAAAAGCAATTTCCCCTCCTGGTAAGGTATCTACATTTTCGTCATCGAATCCATAAAAATTATATACGTAAGGGTTATTGAACACACTAATCCATGTTTCACCGGAATCCAAGGAATATTCTATCAAGCCTCCAT
>JAYRVB010000268.1:0-4421 GCA_041918775.1 Chitinophagales bacterium | reverse complement strand
TGGAACCATATCAGAATCTGCAGAGTGTATCACCGTGCTGCCTGATGGCGGATACCTCGTTTCCGGCTGGTCCTCTTCTGTGGATGGTGATGTAAGCGGAAATAACGGTAGCGTGGATTATTGGATGATCGAATTAAATACCGCCTGTGAACACGCGCTCTATTATGCAGATACAGATTTAGATGGATACGGCGATCCGGAAGTGGAAGTGTACGCATGCGATTTAGGACCTGGCATAGTGGATAATACAGATGATTGCGATGATTCCAGTGCATTTGTTTATCCACTGGCGGAAGATGTTTGTAATACAATAGACGACAACTGTAATGGTTTTGTAGATGAAGATGCTGAATTCATTGTCTACTATTTCGATACAGATTTTGATCTGTATGGAGATTCCGAAAGTGACACCCTCCTGTGCATGACCATGCCTGGCTTTACCTTGGATAGCACCGACTGTAACGACCTGAATGCAGATATCAATCCATCAGCTGAAGATATTTGTAATGGCATCGACGATAATTGTAATGGCACATTTGAGGAGGATGCAACTTATGTGACTTATTATTTGGATGCCGACGACGATGATTTTGGCGATGTTACCGTTGATTCATCATCTTGTTCGGTGCTGACCGGTTATGTGGTGAATGGCCTGGATTGCGATGATTCTAATGATGAGATCTATCCCGGTGCAGAAGAGGTGTTAAACGGAAAGGATGATAATTGTAACGGATTTATTGATGAGGGACTCGCTATTGAATTAATGGCAGCCGATGCGGTGAAGGTCTATCCAAACCCGGCATCAGATCAATTGTATATCAGTACCGCGCCAAGTGCAAATAAAACGCTTGCTGTATTTGATGCCAGTGGAGCACTGCTGATCAATATGGACATGCAGGTTACAAACATGCAAATCGATATCAGTGCGCTGCCAGCAGGTTTATATGCCCTGCGTATATCAGGTGCAGACTACACGATAAGTAGGGAATTTATCGTGATCAGGTAAATCATTAATACGTAACAGGTTCGGCGCCATACATGGTTTTTTCCAGTCTGGCGTCGTGCCCATATATGTCACGGCTAAAGTGCACACTTCCGGCTTCGTCTACGCGCGCAGTAAAGTAAACAATGAATACCGGTATCTTTTCTTTTAAGGTTACCACAGTTTCCCGGCCCAGGTAATACAAGCTGTCGATCACTTCATGCGTGTACACGGTGTCCTCGCGAAGTAAATATTTGGCCAGATCTTTTGGTTTTTCCAGACGTATGCATCCATGACTAAACCCACGCGACTCGCGACTAAACAATTCGCGAGAGGGTGTGTCGTGGAAATAAATGCTATGTTCATTCGGGAACATAAATTTCACCCAGCCAAGTGCGCAATGATCGCCGGGTTTTTGTCGAACAACATATGGTAAAGTGCTGTATTTATTCCAATCAGTACCGGATACATCGAACACTTCACCCGTTTTCGGATTATAGGCTTCCATATGCTGCTTCTTCAGGTAGTCCGGATTTTTTTTAAGTCCGGGCAATATTTCATTGTCGCGAATACTCGCAGGTGGGATCCAGTACGGACTGAATACAATGTATTCCAATTCGTCATTGAAAATCGTCGTGCTGGTAGATGTGGCACCAACCACTACGCGCATTTGCCAGGCGAGTGTATCTTCGGCGTAAATGCGCATGGTGTATTCAGGTATATTCACCATGATGTAATCATCTTCCGGTGTTTCCGGCAACCACCTGCAACGCTCCATATTAATGGCAATCTGTTGTGCCCGTTTCGCCGGCGAACAATTGATCTCCCGGAAAAATTTTTCACCCATCACCCCATCTGCCAACAATCCGTGCCTGTCCTGAAATAATTGCACGCCAATGATCATACTGCTGTCGTAGACATCTGTAGTATCTGCGTCTACAAGATCACCAAGCAGGATCAGCCTGCGTTTTATCTCAGGGATCACGGCATAACTTTCGCCCGGTTTGATGGATTTAACACCAGCCGGTAGAAAAATAGAATCCCAGGGCGATTGTGCAATGGAGCGATATTGTTTCAAAGCCTGTTTCAACAAAGCATATTGTTTATATACCGGATCAAAAGCGGTAAAGGCATTTGTGCCTCCGGATAAAATAGAGTCTAAAATAGAAACAGAAGGCACCGTTTTTCGATTGACATACCAATCGAGCGATCGGGTTGTTTTTTCACTTAATCCGTACCAAACTTTTTGTGCGTAGACGAAAAATTCGGCGGATAATAATAATTCAAGTTCGCGAATGTTTTCCGTAGCCTCGGAGTAACGAAAACCCGGTGTATGCACCTCCTCGTACATGCCTTGTAGTTGACGAAAATAGATGACGGAATCTTGTAAGCCTTCATCATCAAAATGGCTGAGCTGCACAATAAATTGTCCGGCTTGTTCAACAATGCCATACGTGTTGAACCATGCCGCATGATGATCGCGCTGCTTGTAAAATGCAAATAGCTCCGTAGCGTGAAACTGAAACATAGGATATCTCGTCAGAAACGCGGAGATCTGCTGCGAGTCGATATGCAGTGTATCCATCACGGGTTTGATGATGGAAAGGTCTTCCACAGGCGGCGGCGGTGGGTCCTCCTGTTTTTGCTTGCAGGCGTTCAATCCTAACAGGCTTAGGAAAAGGAGTAGGATAGGGGTAGCTATTGACTTGTGCATAGAGGGTGTTACGAAGTTCGGCGAATATTTCGAATTACAGGTAAATTCGGGTACTTTTACATACAAATACGATACCATGAGTGAGCAAAAGGAAAAAAATCAACTGAATATTGAGCTGACCGAAGAAGTGGCAGAAGGCACTTATAGCAATCTTGCGATCATTACCCATTCGAGTGCTGAGATCGTGATCGATTTTATCCGTGTGATGCCGGGTGTACCTAAGGCTAAAGTGAAAAGCCGAATCCTGATGACGCCTCAACATGCAAAGCGCTTGTTAAAAGCCTTGTCCGACAATATCAATAAGTACGAACAAGCCTACGGCGATATTTCCGATAATGAAGGGTTTGGTGGTATTCCGATGAATTTCGGTCCAACAGCCAAAGCCTGACATTCCTTCAAATATGTCAACACCGGTAATATCAATTGTTAGTCCGGTTTATCAAAGTGCAGACAACGTAGCTGTGCTCGTGCAGCGTATTCATGCAGCGCTCGCTCCTTTAGGTAAGGGGTTTGAGGTCATTCTCGTGGAGGATGGAAGCACAGATAATAGTTGGGAAATGATCAGTGTGGTTGCAGTAACCGATACTGTTGTCCATGGATTACGCCTTGCGCGCAATTACGGCCAACATACGGCCATTCGCGCAGGACTTGCGCACGCCAAAGGGGAATTGATAGTGGTTATGGACTGCGATCTGCAGGATCCACCTGAGGATATTCCAAGATTGATCAATGCCCTTACAGCGGATATGGATGCCGTATTTGCCGAACGTATGAAAACATACAACACAGCATTTCAGCGCACCCTCACACATGGATTTTATCGCTGCCTGTCTTTTATTTCTCGTGTTCCAATGGATGGAGCCGTGGCGAATTTCGGTGTCTATTCTGCACACGTGGTTCGTTATATGTTGCAGGATACATCTGCATTCTTTTTTTTACCACTTGCGGCCAGAAAGTACGCTAAACACACGACCACCATTCCGGTGGCACATGCACAACGACACGCCGGTGTATCCGGATATTCCCTGTTGAAAGCTGCCGGGCTGGCCTGGCGCGTTATCATTGCACAGAGTTTTTTCGCAAATTTGTTGATCAGGTCAAACAGGCATTACCAGATCCGTGAGGTAACCACACAGGCATATGATACCCTTCAATAAACCGTCGATAGTTGGAAAAGAACTGGAATATATCCAGGCGGCGGTTGATAGCGGTAAATTGTCGGGAAACGGTATGTTCACCGGTCAATGTCATCATTTTTTCGAGCAACATTTTGGATTTGAAAAAGTACTGCTTACCCATAGTGGCACAGCTGCACTTGAAATGGCTGCTCTATTGCTTGATATTCAACCCGGTGATGAAGTGATCATCCCCGCCTATACGTTTGTATCCACCGCAAATGCCTTTATGCTTCGCGGTGCGCAGGTGGTGTTTGCCGATGTGCTACCTGATCATCCGAACATAGATACCGCTCAACTGGAAGCACTCATCACCCCGCGAACTAAAGCCATTGTCGTAGTGCATTATGGCGGACATAGCGTGGATATGCATAGCATACTGGACCTGAGTGTCCGCTATCGGTTATGGATCGTAGAAGATGCCGCCCATGCCATCGGGGCGCGATATAATGGAATTCCTTTAGGTAGTATTGGTCATCTGGCAGCATTCTCCTTTCACGAAACCAAAAATATCCATTGTGGGGAGGGCGGGATGCTGGTGATCAATGAC
>JAYRVB010000267.1:0-14668 GCA_041918775.1 Chitinophagales bacterium | reverse complement strand
GTAAATGATCACGAAGGTGAGTAGCATTTCTTAGTGAAGGGGCAGGGTTGTGAACAAATTTAGCTGACAAAAATATAAAAACCTCAGAATCCTGCAAATGGCGTACCAACATTGGGGTGTGACTTTTATCAACTGTGAAAGCGGTGGCGGAATCCTTAGATTTGCCAAATACTTTCAGGTATGCGCAACTTCATCCTTCTGTTGGCTGTGACGAGCCTTATTCCGGTTTCCTGCACCTCCGACAAGGAAGCAGATGCGTCTGCCAAAAAAAAAGACCTTATGCTCATTAACGACCCGCATTCTTTTTCGCGCCCTTTGGAGGCTCGTGGTATCCACCTGCAGTGGAATGCTGCTGTCGACTTCGCCAGCAAAACAATTTCCGGCGAAGCCACCTGGACCATAGAATCGAGTGCCGATGCAAGTGAGATCATTTTTGATACCAGAGGATTGACCATTCATACGGTAACGGAAAATGGAAAATCACTCGCGTTCACCCTCAGTGATACGATAGATGGACGACCCTGGATGGGACGTGCTTTGCATGTGCCGATCACACCTGCAAGCAAACAGATCACGATCGCCTATACTACTTCACCTGATGCTGCTGCTTTGCAATGGTTGGCTGCCGAGCAAACACGCGATAAAAAACATCCGTTCCTGTTTACGCAATCGCAGGCGATTCTTGCGCGCACCTGGTTGCCTTGTCAGGATGGTCCGGGTTTGCGTTTCACTTTTGATGCACAGGTGCAGGTGCCACAGGGCATGATCGCACTCATGAGTGCAGAAAATCCGCAAACGGTAAGTGCAGATGGGAAATATGCTTTTCATATGGAGCAGCCTATACCTTCGTATCTGATGTCGATGGCCGTTGGTGATCTGGCATTTCGTTCGGTAGGTGCTGAAACAGGAGTATATGCAGAACCTTCTTATGTAGAAGCATGTGCTGAAGAATTAAGCGACATGCAAACCATGTTGGAAAAAGCAGAAGCCTTATATGGAAAATATCAGTGGGGCAGATATGATGTGATCGTGTTGCCACCTTCTTTCCCGTTTGGCGGCATGGAAAATCCGCGCATCACCTTTGCCACACCAACCATAATCGCCGGCGATAAAAGTCTGGTAGCGCTTGTTGCGCATGAATTAGCACATAGCTGGAGCGGTAACCTGGTCACCAATGCCACCTGGAATGATTTCTGGTTGAACGAAGGCTTTACGGTATATTTCGAAAACCGCATCATGGAAGCCGTATACGGAAAAGAATATGCCGACATGTTGAAGGTATTGGAATATGAAGGGCTTGCAGAAACTGTGAAAGACTTTGGACCTACCTCAACAGATACACACCTTAAGTTAAAGTTGGATGATCGCGATCCTGATGAGGGCGTGAGCGATATTGCCTATAATAAAGGAGCCTATTTCCTGCGACTTCTTGAAAGTAAAGTGGGTCGCGAAAAATGGGATGCGTTTGTGCAAGGGTATTTTACAACGCATGCATTTAAGGTGATGACCACAGAAGGCTTCCTGGAATATTTGGATGCGCAATTGATCCAACCTAATGCGGCAGCATTTGCTGATGTAAATATCAACGAATGGATATATGGTCCGGGAATACCTCAGAATTGTCCAAAAATTGTCTCCACCAGATTCAATGCAGTAGATGCACAGGTAGAAGCATTCAAATCAGGTGCTGCGGCCAAGGCCCTGCAAACGCAGGGGTGGAGCACACATGAGTGGTTGCGCTTCATATATCAATTGCCTGACGACATCTCATTAGAGCGTATGGCAGATCTGGATGCACAATTCAAATTTACCGGCACAGGAAATTGCGAGATCGCAGATGCCTGGTATGAATTGGCATTGCGCAGATCTTATACGGCAGCCTATGCAGATACGCGCACATTTTTATTATCGGTAGGCAGGAGAAAATTCCTGATGCCTTTATATAAAGCTATGATGCAAACGGGCAAAGAAGACATGGCACGCAGCATATACACAGAGGCGCGAAGTGGATATCACTATGTGGCGCAGAATTCATTAGACGAACTTGTTGGGCAGAAATAATCAATGCGCACTCGAACATGACCATTCAGGAATCAGATAAGATCATATTTATTGTAGGTAATAGTCGCAGTGGTACCACCATGATGCGACGTGTGCTGGGCAATCACCCCGACATTTATATGTTGGAGGAGTTGCATTTTTTTGAGCAGTTGTGGAGTACCGAGGACAAGCACAAGGTATTGCCTGCAGATGATGCTGCGGTATTAGCCTCGCGTTTATTATTTATTCAGCGCGATGGATACCTCACACAGATGGACACCGGGAAACACCTGCAGGAAGCGCGTGCCATCGTGCAATCGATACCGGGCAAAGTGTATCCACATACGGTATTGCATGCATTCCTGATGCACGAAACACACAGAAACGGCAAGTCGATTCCCTGCGAAAAAACACCGCAGGATGTATTTTACATAGGCGAGATCATGGAGCTTTTCCCGAATGCGCGCATTGTGAACATGGTACGCGATCCGAGAGGGGTATTGCTGAGTCAGAAGCGCAAATGGCAACGCAAAAACATGGGTGCCGGATTTATGACACGTAAGGAGCAGCGTCGTTTGCGCATTAATTACCATCCGATCACCATCAGTAAATTATGGAACAGCAGTATACGTGCGGCCGCCAAATTTAAAGGGCATGCGCAGGTGCACAATGTCAATTTCGAGCAGCTTGTGAATGCCAGCGAAGAGGAAGTGCGCAGCCTCTGTGCATTTCTGGAGATCGATTTTCAGCAAAGTATGTTGCAAATCCCTCAGGTGGGAAGCAGCAATGAAGCAGACAGGCCGGAAGCATTCGGCATCAAGACCGAACGTGCAGGTAATTGGGAAAAAGGCGGATTGAACGCCGCCGAAGTATGGTTTTGTCAACGTATATGTGGCGACAATATGCGCTTATACGGATATGAGGTGAAAAAGCTCGCTGCTTCTCCATTATTGATCTTGTGGTATTATATTTCTTTTCCTTTCAAGATCGTGCTCGCCATATTGTTTAATTTACACCGCATGAAAAATATGGTGGAAGCCATCAAACGCAGATTATCCTAAAGGCGTTTCACTGCGTGCGGCATTTATTTTGTACCAATGCAAGCCAGAAAAAAAGTATTACATATCACCATTCACCTGCCCTTCCCCACCAATCATGGGGCGAGTTTATTCAATTCCTATAAATTGTGCACCTGGCTGCATAAGCACCATGATCTGCATTTTGCCTGTTTTTTAAAAGGGGATGATGTGAAGTATAAAGATGCATTTCTGGAGGATACCGGTATCCGCAACTATTACTTTGAAGTGCTGAACGTGCCTCGTAGTGGTCCGAACCTGATCAAAAGTTATGTGAAGGGGATGACCATCAATATGTTTCGCAATTATTCGCCATCCATGCATAAACATATTCAGCGCATTGCACATGAGTATGATGTGATCGTGGCTGAACATTATGAGGTGATGCAGTATGTGCCTAAAGATTACAAAGGCAAGGTGGTATTCCGCACCCACAATGCTGAATTTTTGATTTGGAGCAGATATGCAGAAGTGGAAACCAATCCCATTAGAAAACTGGTGGTTGGCATGGAAGCACGCCGCATCAAGAAGTGGGAATTGCGCTATGTGCATCAGGCGGATGTAGTGCTTGGTGGCACCAACGACAATGAGATTCACGAGCCCGATCCGGCAAAACGCAAACTAAAATACCGAGATTATCTGCATATCGGCGATGATGATCAGATCGGACTTCCGATCCCGAAATTTGAGCAATTAGAGAATAGCTTATTATACGTAGGCACCCTCACCTGGGAGGCAAACGTGGAGGGCTTGTTGTGGTTTGTAGAGGGATGCTGGCATGCGCTGAAAGAAAAATTCCCGGAGATGAAATTATATATCGTTGGAAAAAACCCCGACCAGCGATTGATCGATATCAGTAAGCAGCATGAAGGTATCGTGATCACCGGTTTTGTGGAGGATCTCGAAGCATATTTCATGAAATGTAAGGTCAATGTGATACCGCTTCGTTTCGGTTCCGGCATGAAAGTAAAAACCATTAATGGCCTTTGCAGAGGCATCCCGATGGTATGCACCGATATTGGCGCTGAGGGATTGCAGGTAACCCATGATAAGGACATTTTCATTGCCAATGATCACCAAGGGTTCATCCATTACATCACCGAATTACTGACCGACGGCAACAAGTGGCATACGATTGCCAACAACAGCAAGGAAACCGCTCGTAAGCACTATACCTGGGAATCACTCTACAAAATCCTCGAAGAATCTATCTAATTGTTTTTACCTGCGAATACCTGTTTAACCAGCCCGATCAGTGTTCCTTTCTATCCAGAGGCACTGCTCAAGCAAAAAAAAGATAATTTTGCCCTATGGTAATCGATCATCGATACAAATTTGTTTTTGTAGAACTTCCGCTCACAGCCACTTCCGCCATCAGCAAAGAGATTCGCGAACAATACGGCTGTGAGTCCTATTTGAACAAGCATGCTACTTACGATGATTATTTGCGCAAGGCCAAACCGGAAATGCGTGCATATACTTCTATTGGCAGTGTGCGCAATCCGCTTGATCAAACCGTGAGCATGTATTTTAAATACAAGAACGACCTTGATCAGCGCTTTTCTACCGGGAGAAAGCGACCAGGTAAATGGTTGCGCAAATCGCTGGCAAAGAACAGAGACGCCGAACGCTACCAGTATATCATACAGAATAATGCAGATTTTGAGCAGTATTTTCTCAAATTCTTCAAATGGCCATACAGCAACTGGAGCATTGTGCATCACAAGCAAATGGACCATATCATCCGGTTTGAACATTTGGTAGAGGATTATCGCAAAGTATTTACTGCAGTTGGATTGCCTATTACGCGAGATCTTCCACAAGCCAATAAGACGCCGGAAAAAAAGGCCGACTTCTGGAGTTATTATGCAAGCGATCGCGCTAAGCGCAGAGCAAAATTTGTGTTTGGGCCTTTTATGCGATATTGGGGCTATAGTTTCCCAGCATCCTGGGATCATATCAAGGAACCGGTGCACGCACAATTGTTATACACCCTGGGAAATATTCCACGCAAATTATACTGGCGCTTTTTGCGTTGATCAGTATTTACACACCGGGCTCCACTACAAATTGATAGCCCTTTCCTTTTAGGGTGATGATGTGTACGGAAGTATCTGCGGAAAAATATTCTCTAAGCTTTCGAATATACACATCCAGATTGCGCGAGTGAAAAAAGCTGTCATCACCCCACACTTCCATAAGCAGGTGTTTTCGGTCGATGGTGGTATTGATATGTTTGGAGAATACATCCAGTACTTCCGCTTCGCGACTACTGAGTTGCCATTGCTGTTGGTCGAGTTGCAAGAGTAGTTTTTTCGGAAAATACATGAATCTGCCTATAGGGATACCTGTATGTGCTGCCGTATTCGGCGTCTGTAAGGCGAGCTGATTGTGGATGCGTACAACCAGTTCCTCCATGCTGAAAGGCTTGCGGATATAATCAGTACCTCCGGATTGGAATCCTTCGAGCACATCCTTGGTTTGCGTTTTGGCAGTCAAAAAAATGATCGGCAAGCCTGGATATAAAGTGCGTATGCGTTTACCTATGGTAAATCCATCCACATGTGGCAGCATGACATCCAATACCACAATGTCCGGCGTCGATCGGAGCAGCATATCCATGACCATAGCACCATCTGTTACCAGGGTGACGAGAAATCCTTTTTGTTCCAGTGTTTCAGAAACAATGGTGCCCAGATTCGGCTCGTCTTCAACATACAGTACTTTGATATCAGGCATCTGCACGTGGGATTTGAATGGTGAAGGTACAACCCGCATCCTGATTATTATGCACCTCAATGGAACCCTGACATGCTTCAACCACTTGTTTCACGTAATGCAAACCAAGGCCATATCCTTTGATGGTATGCGTATTGCCGGTAGGCACCCGGAAGAACTTATCAAATACTTTTTTCCGATACATGTCAGGTATACCGGAACCATTATCAGAAATAAATACCCGCACATAGTGTGCATCCTGTTCCATGCTGATATGTACTCGTGGTTGTGCACCACCGTATTTGATCGCATTGTCGATCAGGTTGTATATGGCTGCGTGTAAATGAAAGGCATCACCGATTATGAACATCTTCGATTTACTGTCTTCGATCCGGAGAATGGCTTGCTTCTCTTCTGCGATCGCCTGCATCTCTTCCACGGTCGACCTGCATAAACCTGCGAGGTCGATGAGGTTTTGTTGATAGAACGATTGCTTATCGCCGATCACCGATTGCATGACTTTATTCACCAATCCGTCCAATCTGTTTACCTCCTGATCGGCCATGCGAATATATTTATGGAAGGTATCGCGTTTGGTCTCCGGATCCATGCCCTGCATCGCTTCCAACGCTACTTTCACAGTAGCCACAGGTGTTTTTAATTCGTGGGTGATATTACTGATGAGGTCGTCTTTGAGCTGTGCCAGTTGCATATGCTTGCGCAAACTCCTGTAGGCCAACACGAAGGCAGCAATTACTACCGAGATCAACAACCCGGCAAACAGCAGCAAAGGCATGAGTTGTTTTATCATATATCGATCCTGTCCGCTCACTTTCGCATAATATGGGTCATCGAATATGCGCGCTTCATATGTGAACAATGGTGGTGGGAAAGTTGGCGGCAGGGTATCGCTTTGCCAATGTATGCCTACCTGTATATTTGAGGAGTCGAGGTTCATGCGGAAATACTCCTGCAATAATGCAGTATCCGACAATTGAATAAAATTGCGGATCATATCTTTTTCACCTCCAGGGCCCCGCATTTCTGTGATAAATATCTTCATCCCCCGCAAAAGCACATCCATGCTATCGTCTGCAACATGTTTCAGTGCAAACTCCGGAGGTGGACAGGTATCACAACCTTCGAAATGCATGATGTGGTCTGTGGAGATCGCATTTGCAATGATGGTTACGCTATCGCTATTCGTCGCATAGATCTGCTGGTCTATGGTTTGGATCTTGAATCCGGCACTATCCTCCAAAAAGGGGAGAAGCACATTGCGTGCTAATATGGTATCTGTAAACTGTGTACGGGCATCAATGAAATCATCGAGAATGCTTTTGTGCAATTCAAGCATACCACCGCGATATTCCGATTGTATCCATCTGCCTATGCCCAGCATAAGTAATACAATGGAAGTGCTCATCAATACAACCAATATGCGCATGCGCTTCACCATACCTGCAAAAATACCGTATTAGCACACTTTAACACCCCCGCTTAACCTTAATTAACCTCGATTGGGGCTGCTTAACCTACAGAATCACACCAGGCCTATACCTTTGCTCAAAACAATTACCAATGAAGTATCTCGTAACCATTACCATGCTTCTGATGTCAGCCTCCATGTTGACCGCACAGAACACCGGCACCGTGAACTATACCTCTACACGCAAACTTCAGATCCACATTGAAGGAGATATGCCACCGCCACCGGGACTACCCGATAAGATCGAATTGAAGACTATTTTATATTATACAGATAAGGCATCGGTATATAAAAATGCAGAGAACGAAGAAGATGCCATGAATGTGGATCAGGAAGCGGATGGCGGACAAATGGTGGTGATGCGCATGGCGCCACCTGAGAACATCATTTATTGTGATCTGGAAGCTAAGAAAATGACTCAGCAGCGCGAATTCATGCAGCGCAAATTTTTAATCGAGTCAGACATGCCCACAGATAACTGGAAACTTACCGGCAAACAGAAATTTATTTTAAATTATCCTTGTCAGCAAGCCACCAAAATTGATAGTATAGATACGATTAGTGTATGGTTTACACCGGCTATTCCGATCTCATCGGGACCGATGGAATATATTGGTCTTCCGGGGCTTGTACTAGAGGTCGATATTCAAAATGGAATGGAAGTGATCACTGCGACAGCTGTTATAAAGGAAACAGATGAAAAACAGATCGAAAAACCGAAGGATGGCAAGAAGGTGACACAGGAGGAGTATGATCAGATCGTTGCAGAAAAGCTGAAGGAGATGGGGGTAGAGCCTGGCGGTCCCGGGGGACGAGTGATGATCCATATTGAGAACGATTAATCATAATTACATGCGAATCAGGCTGTTCATTCCTACGTTGTTTTTGCTTTGTGTGAGCCAGGTGTTGTCGGCGCAATTACATACACTCACCGGATATGTATATGATGCTGCCGCTAAACCTGTAGAATATGCTACGGTGGCGCTGCTGCAACCTGAAGATTCCACACTGGCGTTCTTCGGCATTACAGATGCCACAGGTGCGTTCACCATGAAGTCAGTAAAAGAAGGCTCCTATAGATTGCAAATATCATTTATCGGATTGCAAACCTATGATACCTTGCGCAGCATCCCGGATCCAAAAGGAGATGCTCTGGGTGTATTTGTGTTGCAAACGCAGGAAGTTGGTCTGGATGCGGTACAGGTAAAAGCAGAACGCATTCCGATTCAGTTTATCGGAGATACTTTGCAATATAATGCCGACTCTTATAAAACAGCACCCGATGCCTCGGCAGAAGACCTCTTAAAAAAATTACCCGGTGTAGAGGTAGACGCTTCCGGGAATGTAAAAGCGCAGGGTGAGGATGTACAACAGGTATTGGTTGACGGAAAAGAATTCTTCAGCAACGACCCTACGGTCGCCACCAAAAATTTACCCGCAGATGCGATCGAAAAAGTACAGGTGTTTGACCGCACTTCGGAGGAGGCAGATTTTACGGGTGTGGATGACGGGCAGCGCAGTAAAACCATCAACCTGGTATTGAAGGATGGTAAAAAAAGTATGTGGCTCGGACATGCGCAGGCCGGATATGGTACAGATGATCGGTACCAGTTGAATGCAAAAGCCTACCGATTTACCAAAACCAATCAGATAGCCGCGTTGGGGATGTTGAATAATATTAATCAGTTCGGTTTCAGTATCAACGACTACATCGATTTTAATGGCGGGTTCGGCAATATGATGCGCAGTGGTGGATTCAGAATTGAATCCGATGGAAGTGTGCCGGTAAATTTCGGGCAATCGGTTGATGGCCGTATCTCAAGTGGTGCCGCCGGATTAAATTATACATATGAACCCGGAGATCAGCTGCGTTTCAATGTGAGCTATATGGGCAATGGTTATGAACGCGATCTGGATCAATCCACCTTCACCTATAATTATACCCCGGATACAGATTTTGAAACCGATGAAGTATTGAATGAAGAAACAACCGCGTATTACCATCGCCTGAATCTGAATCTACGCAGCAATCCGGATTCCATGCAACGCCTCATCGTTACCGGAAATACCGGTATCAATTTCAGCAATATTGCTGCCATCAGTTCGAGTAGCACCTATTACGATGATTTTCTCGCCAATACATTAAGCAGCGATGCATATACACATAACGAAAATGTGACCGGTGCGGCAAACATTACCTATATCCATAAAATTCCGGGTGCCTTGAAATTTCTGAAGGTGAATGCTTCAGGAAATATGGGCAGTTCCATCAGCGATGCCAATTGGCTGAACCTCACCGACCTGTTTACTTCCGATCTACATATCACAGATGATGCCTTGCGAAACGATGATACGCGAAGTTATAGTGGCGTGCTCACATTGAGTGGGCTGATCAAGATCCCCGGCAGTTTTTATCTGGAACCATCCATTACCGGCGCTATTGCATCCGAAAATCTCCTGCGCAATCAATTCAATGCCGAAACAGATGTTCTGGTGGATAGCCTGAGCACTGATGCCCTGCGCGTGAACCAAAGATGGACACCCGGTATCGCGATCAAGAGAAATACCACAACCACACAGTTTACTGCAGGACTCAGCAGCGAATTCATCTATATGCATAATACCTTCAGTGATGCATCGCTGCCGGTAAGGGCTTATATGTATATCCTGCCTGAATTGATGTTCGAGCGCGAAGTGAAACGAGGCATGCGATTTGGCATTGATTATATGTCCACCGTGCAGGCACCTTCCATCAGTCAGCTCAATCCGGTTACTGATTACAGTAATAGCCTGGTATTATTCAACGGAAATCCATACCTCAAGCCTGAGTATCAGCACAACTTGCAGGGACGCTTCATGTTTTTCGATCAGTTCTCATTTACCTCTCTGTTCACCAGAATGTCGCTCACCTATACGCGCGATAAAATTAATTACAGCAAAACCATCGCGGATGACCTCACGCAATATTATACATTGGTGAACGTGCGCGACGATATCAATGCCACCGCAGGACTGCATTTCAACACGCCTATTCGTCCGCTGAAGATTAATGTGGGATTATCTTACGACGAAACCTATAACAGAGGCATTAACCTCGTGAATGACGTTGAAAATACCATTGATGCCTGGACGCACAGTGCAGAATTATCTTTCGACAACCGCAAAAAAGAGATCATAGATGCGCGCATCGGTGGTTCTGTCAGCTATACACAAACAGCTTATTCCATTTCAACAGATCAGAACGGCGATTATATTTCGCAATCATTGTTCGCCGACATCAGTATCATTCCCGATTCACTCTGGCGCATCGAGATTGATGGCAACATGCAAACCTACAGAACCATCGGCGATGACGCGACTACCGTAGTGCCACTTTTGTCGGCAGAAGTATCCAGATATTTCCTGAAAAACAATCGCGGAACCATCACCCTGAAAGCCTACGACATCCTCAACCAAAACACCGGCATCACCCAAAGCACCGCCTACAACTATCTCCGCATCCAGGAAAGCAACACCATGAACAGATACATCATGCTCTCCCTAAAATACCGCATCAACAAACAAGACCAGAAAAGCGATATTGAAGTAAGGGTGAATTAATTTGTTAATTCGTTAATTTGTTAATTCGTTAATTAGTAGGTGGTGGGTGTGGATATTGCGAACATTGGGATTAGCAAATGGAGCAAAGCGACATCCCGACCCTTCGGGATTAGCAAGTTAGCAAATTAGCAGGTTAGCAAATGGAGCAAAGCGACATCCCGACCCTTCGGGATTAGTAGTTTGGTAAGTTATACAATTCCTCAAATTAACCTCCCAAAAACTATCGACACACCACAACACCACCGCACTCCCAATAACTATCGACACACACATCACCACCGCACTCCCGATAACTATCGGGACACCACCGCACCACCGCACCGCCGCACCGCCGCACCACCGCACTCGCACACTTCCACACTTGAGATTTACCAGATTCTTCTCATCTTTGTAAAAATTTCTGTTTTATGAAGATTTTGATCACCGGGGCTTGTGGTATGGTAGGGTCGCATATGATCGATATGTATCATGCGCAGGGGATAACCGATCTGGTGGGCACTTTTTATAAGCCTACCACCGATATGCAGGATATCCATGGAAAAGCCCATGTGGTGGAGTGCGATGTGCGCTATTATCAGCGAGTGCTCGACCTGGTGTCGTCCATCAAGCCGGATAAGATATTTCACCTGGCTGCGCAAAGTTATCCAACGGTAAGCTGGCACAGGCCGCAGGAAACTATGGATACAAACGTTACGGGCACCATCAACGTTTTTGAAGCCATCAAGGAAGTGCGCAAGCATGATAAAAATTATGATCCTGTTGTTGTAGTGGCTTGTTCTTCTGCAGAATATGGCGCTTCCCTTACTCCCGAAAATACACCTGTAAAAGAAGATAGCGCCTTATTGCCTTTACATCCATATGGCGTGAGTAAAGTGGGGCAGGATCTTTTGTCGTTTCAATACTGGCAAAATGATAAGATCCGTTGTATCCGTGCCCGTATTTTTAATACGACGGGACCAAGAAAAACAAACGATGTAGTGGCCGATTTCACCATGCGTGCGGTCGCAATTGAACGCAAAAAAGCAGACACCCTGCGCGTAGGTAATTTGCAAACCCGCAGAGCCATCACCGATGTGCGCGATCTCGTGCATGCATTGATGTTATTGAGCGATAAGGGAAATTGGGGCGATGTATATAATATCTCCGGAAATAAGGTGTATACCATCAGCGAGATCATCCCCATCATCGAAAGTTACATGGGCATCACCCTGCCTTATGAAGTGGATCCGAAATTGTTGCGACCAACTGATGAACCTATCATCTATGGAGATAGCAGCAAACTGAAAAAAGATACCGGATGGGAGCAGCAATATGATCTCGCTACCACCATTCGCGACATGATTGATTACCTGAGGAGCAAGCCCTGATCGCATGACATTGCAGCGCACACGTATTTTTGATCTCGACATGATCAACGACCACAATTTTGATGCAGTGGTTGATTCTATGTTGCATTTTCAGGAGGAATATCAACCCGCTTCCGGAAAACTGCCCTTGTTATTTACACCGAATGTCGACGATATTGTCAAACTCAACGAAAAAAAATATGCCGATCTCGCGGGGGTGTTGCGCAAAAGTTTTTATTTGCTTCCAGATGGTCAACCCATCATCTGGGTGAGTAAATTGTTTCGTGGAAAAAAACTCAAACGCCGGTTGCCGGGCAGCGAACTTTTTCCCATCCTATGGAAAGAAGTGATCCGCACTAAGAAGCGCGTGATGCTGGTGGCGCCATCGCCGGAAGTTGGTGAATTATTGAAGAAGGAATATCCTGCGCTGGAATATTACGTGCCCCCATTTTTTGACGTGCAACAACTCGATCAACTTGATGCCGTAATTCGCGAAGCAGCCGCTGTGTATGATCGTATTCAACCCGAATTGGTATTTATCGGCATTCGATATCCCAAGCAAAATCATATTGCCCTCGGATTGATCGATCACCACAATAAAAAATTTGCACAGGGGAATGCGCAACCTACAGAACAGATCGGTATTAAACACTACTATATTCATCCCGAAAGCACCGCGCAACCACATGCCCTGCATTTATTGATGGGCGCCAGTTACGAATTTTACCTCGGACTCAAAAAACGCGCACCGGCATTTTGGCAAAAGATCGGCATGGAATGGTTCTACCGCTTCACCCAGGAACCCGGCAGATTATTCAAACGATATTTCATCGACGATCTGCAATTCTTCCCTATCGTACTGAAAGAATTTTTCCGTAAATCATCCTGATCTGGGCGTATCCCTACGGGCCGGGCTATCCGCTCCAAGTCCTCTCCCTCGTTTCCTCGGGATGCGGGCTTTCCGCTGCTATCCCTTACGCGTGTATATCGTACGTTGGTTGATAATAAATAACAATGTATCATCATCGTCAAATTCTAGTAAGGTGCGACCCCGCTGGGGTCGAATGCAGGTTTTGGTGATTTGATGTGATTACCCCTTCGGGGTTGCACACCAATACCCCCGATGCACCGAACCACCCCCAACCAACCCCAGCGGGGTCGAACATTATTACCCCCGAAGCACCGAACCACCCCCACCGACCCCAGCGGGGACGCACATTATTAAAACCCAATCTTGTGTAGCGCCCCCGCCGACCCCAGCGGGGTCGCATATTGCATTTTTGAGGATGCTGATGATGGCGATTTGTTACGTCTTTAAAAAAATCTCGCTGAAATCAATTTTCTTCCCCTTCCTCCCACTCAATCCATTCAAAAAGATATTCATTTTTGTACTCTACAGCATAAGTATTCAAAAATTCCAGATACTCAGATCGAAACGATTTTGTGCGATGATGCTCCTTTTGGTTCAAAATGTAATTCACCACATTAAGCATACTACTCTGACTATATGAAAACGCTCCAAAGCCCTCCTGCCAGTTGAATGCCTTTTTGGTATAGCCATTCTCCATGATGAATGCGGTAGATGCCTTCTTTATTTCTCTTACCAGTTCCGATAAGCAACAGGAAGGTTTCATACCAATAAAAATGTGTATGTGATCCGGCATGCCGTTAATAGCCAGTAATTTTTGACCTTTCTCACTTACAATTCCGGTAATATATTTGTATAATTCAATTTCCCATGCAGGTGAAATTAGACACGCCCGATTGCGTACGGCGAAAACGATCTGTATATAAATTTGAGAATAGGTGTTTGCCATGTTGAATGGAAATTATGGAATACAATACGATAATGCAATTCAATCTGATCCTTGAATTATTTAGTTGTTGCATAGATAGTTACATATATGAAATAAACACTTAAGGACGCATATAAAAACAAAAATCATAAATATTTTCATTTTTATATACCATCCATATGACTAAAATCGCAATGATACGCGCACTCGCAGCAACAAATAACTATGATGCCCATCATACTACTATTAGTAAGCGGTTAATAATTGAGATAAAATAAAATTTACTTGTGCATGTAAGTCATAGAGGTATCTACGACTATCAAACTACTACAAATACACCACGGTGCATCCCGCTTCGTATGAAATATATTCCTTTCTTCCATGATTGCACATCTATCCTGGCGTTGCGATCATGCGTATTGTGATAAATGAGTTCCCCCATTACACTTAAAATGGATATATCAGCTGTTTCCGGGATTCCAATGGAAATAAATTCGGTTGCCGGGTTGGGATAAACGATAATGGTTGATTCCATTTCGGGTTGATCTATCTCTGTCGCCACGCCCATCGAATAAAATAATCCATCATATCCTGCGATAAAGC
>JAYRVB010000266.1:0-4525 GCA_041918775.1 Chitinophagales bacterium | reverse complement strand
CAGATTTATGACAGGATAACTGTGGAAAACACCACTTAAGTATCCAGCTTCTTATAAAACTTATTCAGTGTTTTGGTGAATTTCTTGTTTTCCTCAACAAAGGGAAAATGCCCTGAGTGCTTTAACAGCACCAGTTTCCCATTGTCAAACCGCTCAAGCAACTGCGTATCCGCTTCTTCGGGACTTATATCACAAACACCACGAACGATGAGGGTGGGTGTGGCAATGTTTTTCATGCGCGGAAACAGGTTGTAATTTGACATTTCATGCGCAAAGCCATACATACTCAGCGAGGCAACCATATAGGTTTCAGGAAGAGCCGGATCCAATAAGGCAAGTTTGTTCGTATCGCAGAACAACAATTTGAATGAAAGGAGCATCAGGTCCTCAATAGGTTGTACCTCCCCTGCCCTGAAGGCGTCTGAAGCAAGGATCTGCGCCTTGCGCGCGCTGTCGGCCGGTGTGCTTCTGCGTGCGGCCTCCTGGTTGCTTAATTCGGCAAGTGTTTTACTAAAAGGCACCGGAGATATAAATACCATAGACCTCACCTGCTCAGGGTAGTTCAGCATGTAGTTGGCTGCTACCAAAGATCCCCAGCTATGCGCGATGATATTGAGTTGTTTGATCTGGAATTTTTTTCTGATCGCTTCTATATCCTCTGAAAAGGTTTGAAAATTCATTTGCGTTTTTACGCATAATTGTGACCGACCGCTCGAACGCTGATCATATAATATTAACGTATGCGTCTTCGCCAGAGCCTGCAGATGGGGATGCAAATATTCGTGGTTGAGTCCGGGCCCTCCATGCACAACCAGTATCGTATCGCCGGTGCCTATGATGCGAATATACAGTTGGGTATTATTGATATCTACCATGCCTTGTCGCAGCGAATCCTGTGCAACAAGGGTCTGACTGTTCAGGCAAAAACAGAGTAAGAGGAGTACGATCACACGCATAAAAAATCCCTGCCGGTTTAGTGGCAGGGAGTAAAAGTAAGGTATTCGGTCGGATCACACCAATTCGGTGGCTTGCACGAGTTCAGGTTTTTCCCTGAGGATGGCGTTAATGCCACCGTCCACATTCTCTACATTTTGGAACCCGGCTTTAGCCATCAGGCTGCAGGCCATCATACTCCGATACCCGCCGGCACAATACACCATATAGTGATTATTCGGATCGAGTGTATCCAATGTTTCAGATAATTGATGCAATGGGATGTGGTGTGCTTCAATCACCTTGTTTACTTCCACCTCTCCCGGTTTACGCACATCCAGGAGCATATAGGCACCTGTATCCATCTTTTCAGCAAAGGCTTCTATGGAAACAGAAGGGAGTTTCGCTGTTGGTAGTCCTGCCTCTACCCATGCCGGATATCCACCCGCCAAATATCCAAGCACATTTTCATACCCTATGCGCGCCAGCCTGATCACTGCTTCAGATTCTCTTCCAGGTTCTGTGACCAATACCAATGGCGTACGAATATCCAGTAAGGTACCTGCCCATACCGCAAATTCTCCACCTAACCCAATATTTATGGAACCCGGTATAAAACCTTCACTGAATTGTGCGGCTACTCTTGTATCAAGAATGCAAGCACCTTCTGCGGTTTCAAGTTGCACTGTCTCAGGTGATAAGGCAACCATTGTGCTTTCCATCACTTTATCTAATGCAGCATATCCATGTATGTTGATCTGCGCATCTTTGAAAAAATATTGAGGTGCGGCAGGTTGCTCAGCACATACTGCCTGAATAAAAGCATCCTTATCCTCAATGCGCATCGCATAGTTCATTTCTTTTTGCAAGCCAATTGTGCTGCTGGTTTCTTTACCTAGATTTTTTCCGCATGCACTTCCTGCACCATGACCCGGATATACAATACAAGTGTCAGGCAACACTTTGATCTTCTTCCTCAGTGATTCAAACAACATTCCCGCAAGTGTTTCGGCATCCAGGTTTCCACTCATCAGATCCGGACGACCCACATCTCCTATAAACAGGGTGTCACCGGTAAAAACACTATGCACCTTGCTTTCTTCGTCGAACATTAAAAAGCAGGTGGATTCTATGGTATGACCGGGTGTGTGTAACACCATGATCTTTACTTTACCGATGTCAAGCACATCATAGTCCTTTAATACCGCAGCAGCATAATCCGGTTGCGCACCGGGACCATACACGATCACTGCACCAGTTTTGCGCGCGAGCTCAAGATGTCCGCTCACGAAATCGGCATGAAAATGCGTTTGCAGGCTGAATCTGATCTTCGCATTGCGTGATGCGGCCAGGTCGATATAAGGTTGCACATCGCGCAGTGGATCGATGATCACTGCTTCGCCATTACTTTCGATGTAATACGCTGCCTGTGCCAGGCAGTTGGTATATAATTGCTGAATAAACATTTGCGCTATATTTTAAATGTGTAAGTATATGCGTGATCCTATTTTGATCAGCAGTAAAGGAACAGGCGGCCTCCATTCAGAGCGCCGCCTGTTGTATTATCACAATGTACCTCTTTTGCGTTGTTCTTCTTCGATGCTTTCAAACAGCGCCTGGAAATTTCCTTTCCCAAAGGATTTCGCACCTGCGCGTTGAATGATCTCAAAGAAAAGTGTAGGTCTATCTTCCACCGGCTTGGTAAAAATTTGCAACAAATAGCCGTCTTCATCTCTATCCACCATAATGCCCAAACCCTTTAACACTTCGAGATCTTCTTTGATCGCGCCCACACGTTCTGTTACGGTATCGTAATACGTTCCGGGCACATAGAGGAATTCCACACCGCGCTTACGGAACTCCGTAACCGTGTGAATGATATCATCGGTGGCTACGGCGATATGCTGACAGCCTTCTCCTTCGTAAAAATCAAGATACTCCTGCACCTGAGAAACTTTCTTTCCTTTGGCAGGTTCGTTGATCGGAAATTTGATGCGCATATTGCCATTGGCCATCACCTTGCTCATCAGCGCGGTATACTCCGTTGAGATATCCTTGTCATCGAAGGTGATCAGGTTTTTGAAGCCTAACACTTCTTCATAGAATTTCGCCCAAACATTCATGCGACCGAGTCCTACATTGCCTACACAATGGTCAACATATTCCAATCCGATCGGTGTTGGATTATATTCAGATTCCCATTTCACGAAGCCTGGCATAAACACGCCATGATAATTGCTACGCTCAACAAATAGGTGGATCACTTCACCATAGGTTTTGATACCGGCCATCATCACTTCGCCATCCGCATCTTTACGCACTTCAGGATACATGAATGGCTCTGCGCCGCGAGAAACTGTCTTTGCAAAAGAAGAGGCGCAATCATCCACCCAAAAAGCGATCACTTTAACGCCATCACCATGCTTGCGCACATGCTCGGCAACCGGATTATCACTGTGATATGCGGTGGTAAGCACCAGCGTGATCTTACCCTGACGCAATACATAAGATGCGCATTCGCGATTTCCGGTTTCCAGTCCGGAATAGGCCAGACTTTGAAATCCGAAGGCTGTTTTATAATAATGTGCTGATTGTTTGGCATTACCGACATACAATTCAATAAAATCGGTACCATTTAATGGCAGAAAATCTTCCTGCACTGTAGTTTGTTTCTGATCAAGTACGATGGTGTCCATTGTATTGGTTTTTATAGATCATTTAAATCACCCGATAACGCCGGGTGGTAGGTGTTAAGCTTAATGTGTGAGTTGTTTGGTCATCCACGATAAATAATAATCTTCCACTTCCAGTTCAACAGCAGTTTGTGTGATCGCCACCGGTTTGAACGGATCGATCATTACCGCGAGCTCTTTTGTTTCTGTTTTACCGATGCTGCGTTCTATCGCTCCGGGGTGTGGACCATGCGGTAATCCTGCAGGGTGTAAGGTGAGCTGGCCGGGTTTGATATTATTTCTGCTCATGAATTCACCTTCCACATAATAGAGGATCTCATCACTGTCGATATTACTATGATGGTAAGGTGCAGGGATGGCTTGTGGATGATAATCATACAATCGCGGCACGAAAGAGCATACCACGAAATTATTGGCCTCGAAGTTCTGATGAATTGGAGGCGGCATGTGGATGCGACCCGTCAGTGGTTCAAAATTGTGGATATTGAAGGCATATGGATATAAATATCCATCCCAGCCAACTACATCGAAAGGATGCGTGGCATAAGTATATGGAAATACCTGTCCGCGCTTCTTGATCATGATCTCAAATTCACCTTCCTCATCATGTGTGATCAAATTACCCGGCTTTTTAAAATCGCGCTCACAGAATGGCGAGTGCTCCAATAATTGTCCGAATTCATTTCGGTATCTGCTCGGTGTATATACCGGACTAAAAGATTCGATGAACAGGAAGCGATTATCATCCGTGTCAAAATTGATCTTGTAGATGGTACCGCGAGGGATTACCAGATAATCATGCTGTTCGAATTCGATCTCCCCATACATTGTACTCAGGGTACCTGACCCTTTATGTATAAAGATGAGCTCGTCGGCATCTGCATTTTTGAAAAAATATT
>JAYRVB010000265.1:0-4802 GCA_041918775.1 Chitinophagales bacterium | reverse complement strand
TCACCTGAGTATCCCGAGATCAATACCGTATTTGCATCCGGCATTTGCAAGCCACTATACAAAAAGTCAGTTCCGTCAAATTCTATGAGCTCCCAATCCGCACCGCCATTTGAAGTGCGATAAAAATTACTATATCGATTCGATGTGTACCCGATTTCACCTGCAAACATGACTTTAAAGGGAAAGTTTTCACCGCCCTCCGGATCAAAAATGGTGTCCCAACTAATACCTCCATCGAAGGTCTCCATGATCATACCACCATCCCAGCTTTCAAAATAAACCGTATCGGCACCACTATAATATCCATGCGCCGGATCAGAAAACCATATTTGGGGAGAGCTTCCCGGACCTTCCACAGGCAGGAGCGTCCATTGTGCATGCACAGACATGTGCAATACCATTAAACAAAAGATTAAAGAATATTTCATGGGGTACTTACTGTTTTCAAAAATACAAAATGACTGGAAATAGTTGAGCCGGAATGGTATCCACCCGCCCTGAACGAATACCTAAGCATAGGCATTCATGGGTTTTCATTACCTAAATTCCCTAATTATTCCCGACCTTTGCACCGATTTTGCCTGCCAACCACACGGAATGCAACCAAAATCAACCCAACTAAAGTCTTGATACCTGACACCCAAACCCAACCAAACACCCAATACCCAACACCTGATACCTGATTCTTGATACCTGATACCCGATACTAAAATATGATCATTAGAAGTAAAGCCCCCCTCCGCATCGGCCTCGCCGGTGGTGGAACCGACGTTAGCCCTTATAGCGATATTTACGGTGGGTGTATCCTCAATGCCACGATCAACAAATATGCATATGCCACCATCCTTCCGCGTAAAGATGGAAAGGTGATCCTGCATGCCATGGACCGCAACGAACGCATTGAACTCGAAAGCAGTTCAAAGCTCGATATCGATGGTAAACTTGATCTGTTAAAAGGGGTATACAATCGCATCGTTAAAGATTACAACCACAATGCACCGCTTTCATTCGAATTGAACACTTATGTAGATGCGCCTCCGGGATCCGGCTTAGGTTCATCCTCTACATTGGTGGTAGCCATTGTTGGCGCATTTACCGAATGGTTGAAATTGCCTTTGGGTGAATATGATATCGCGCACCTGGCCTACGATATTGAGCGCAAAGACCTCGCTATGGCCGGTGGCAAGCAGGATCAATATGCGGCTACTTTCGGTGGCTGGAATTTCATGGAGTTTTATAAGGATGACAAGGTGATCGTTAACCCTTTGCGCATCCGCCCACAATATTTACAGGAACTGGCGTTTAATATCGTGATGTATTATACAGGCACCAGTCGCCTCTCCTCTACCATCATCGAAGCACAAAGCTCCAACGTAACCAAAAAGTCGGATAAATCGATCGAGGCCATGCACAACCTTAAGGAGCAGGCCTATATGATGAAGGAGGCCATCCTGAAGGGTGAACTCAATCGCATCGGCGATATCCTCGATTACGGATGGAAAAACAAAAAAGCAACCGCCTCGGGTGTATCCAGTGAGGTGATCGATAATATTTATGAAAGCGCCATCAAAGCAGGTGCAACGGGTGGAAAGATCTCCGGTGCAGGTGGTGGTGGTTTCATGACCTTCTATTGCCCGGGCAATACCCGCTATAAAGTGATCGAAGTGCTCAACACATTTGGCGGTGAAGTACACAATCTCGAATTCTCTAAATACGGACTATCATCATGGGAAGCCAAGTAGAAAAGATCAAAAGCGTGATTGCCGAGAGCATCCGCGTAAAGAACGACATTTTGAATGATCCTGATATGATCGCAAAATGCGCTGAAATTGCTGAGCGTATCGCAGAGGCATTTCGTCAGGATAAAAAAGTATTATTCTGTGGTAACGGTGGAAGTGCTGCTGATGCACAACACCTTGCAGCTGAATTTAGCGGACGATTTTATTTCGACCGTCCGCCTCTGGATGCTGAAGCCTTACATGTGAACTCTTCTTATGTGACTGCAGTGGGTAACGACTATGGATATGATCAGGTGTTCAGTCGCGTATTAAAAGCAAAAGGTCGCGCAGGCGATTTTATTTTCGGTATTTCTACTTCAGGAAATTCCGGAAATATTCTCAAAGCTTTCGAAGTAGCCCGCGAACGCAATATGATCATCGTGGCCATGACGGGTGCTACCGGTGGCAAAATGAAAGATAATTGCGATTATCTTTTGAATGTACCTTCCAATGATACCCCGCGTATCCAGGAAAGCCACATCATGCTCGGTCACATCATTTGCGAACTCGTAGAAGCCAGTTTATTCGAACGTCCATGATCCGCGAAGCCATAGTGCTGGCAGGAGGTTTCGGCACGCGCTTGCAGGCCGTTGTTTCTGAAGTGCCCAAGCCCATGGCGCCGGTGGCAGGAAAACCTTTTCTGCAATACATCCTCGACTACCTCATTGAACAGGAAATTGAGCACGCGGTGCTCGCTGTTGGATATTTGCATGAGGTCATCATGGATTATTTCGGCGATCAATATCGCTCGCTCCGCATTTCCTACAGTATAGAAACCGATCCGCTCGGAACCGGTGGTGGAATTTTACAAGCCTGTGGCCAGGTAAGTGGCGATGATGTATTTGTGATCAACGGCGATACGTTTTTTGCAGTTTCACTTCCACAATTGGCACACCTGCATGCGCAACAGCATGCGCTGCTTACCGTGGCGTTGAAACGCATGGAAAGGTTCGATCGCTACGGAACGGTAGAGGTGGATGCAGCGGGAAAGATCATCGGTTTCCTCGAAAAAAAATACCTCGATGAAGGCCTCATTAACGGGGGCATTTATTGTTTGAACAAACAGGTATTTCCGGCGCACATGCCGGCCAAATTTTCTTTCGAGAAGGAAATTCTCGAGAAAGAAATTCAAAATGGTCGCATATTCGGTTTGCAGTCAAACGGCTACTTCATCGATATCGGCATCCCCGAAGACTACGCCCGCGCCCAAACCGACTTTCAATCCGCGTAAACCTGCTTAACCCGTCAAACCAGCGTTCCCTTTCATGACTCAACTCCCGCAAATCGATAAATCCTGGACCCTCTTCCTCGACCGCGATGGAGTGATCAACCGCAAGATCGACAACGATTATGTGCGCAACTGGTCGCAATTCGAGTGGTTACCGGGGGTGACGGAAGCGCTCGCGTATTTTACCTCACGTTTCGGAAGGATCATCATAGTTACCAATCAGAGAGGGGTAGGGAGGGGATTAATGACCCCGGAAGACCTAAGCATCATCCACCGCAACCTCTCTCGCGAAGCCGAACTACACCACGGCAAAATTGATGCGATCTATTACTGTCCCGATGTCAGCGACGAGGGCTCCACGCACCGAAAACCCCAGCCCGGGATGGCCTTTGACGCACAGCGCGACTTCCCGGAGATCGATTTTTCTAAGTCGCTGATCGCCGGCGACAGCAGTTCCGATATGGCTTTTGGGAAGGCTGTGGGTATGCATACCGTGCTGATAGGCAGCGACTACAAACCTCATGCCGACCTGGTTTTACCCTCATTGGCAGCGCTGGCGCAGGTCTTGCGCGATCAGTCACCTTTTTAACATGAATTTCACCGTAAAGTCGTCATTTCTTACAAACGTTTTGTAATTTTGCCTATGTAAGTGGCCTCCTCAGTCACTGATCCATGAACTAATAACACATGCAACCTTCTGATGCCCACCAGCATCAAAAGAAGAGCAGACTTGATGAACAATGGTTAGGCGTTACTCACAATTCCTTGAGCTCGTTTACTTTTTGGTGGATATACTTCTTTTGAATGTATCCTTCCTGCTAGCTATTTTCATCAGTTTTGAACGATTTTCCAAGGTATCCAGCGACCGAAAGTTCGCTATGCTCCTGGTTGCGGTGAACCTGATCTGGTTTTTGGTGACCTCCGTAGGCAACTACTACAAGTCAGACAAGGAACGCCGATCCGGCTATGAGCAGATCGTGTTTCGCTTCGTAAAGGTGCTTGCCTTTCAGGTGTTGTTAACCTTTACCTACCTGTTCCTTATCAAGGGCTATCAGTTCAGTCGGGCGCAATTGGCCTATACCTATATCTTTTTCACGGTATTGGACCTCGCCTGGCGTATAGGTTTCGAAACCTATCTCAAGCGTTACCGTGTGCGTGGTGGTAACTATCGCCGCATCATTGTGATCGGTACTACTCCGGCGAGTTTGCAGTTTGTGCGTGAGATCCAAACGCACGGTGAATTTGGCTATAGATTTTTTGGCTACTTCGATGATCCTGAAACCAGCATGCAGGAAGTAGAAGGCGGTTTGCATGAAGTAAAGGATTATTGCAAGAAGCATAATATCGATGAAGTGTATTTTGCCTTACACCCTTCAGATATGAGTGCATATGTGGATGATCTGCTGGAATTCTGCAATGATAATATCATTCGTTTCCGCATGGTGCCCGAATTTTCGAGCTATATCAGCAGGCAATTCAAAAAGGTTTCAATCGATTATTTCGGCAACACGCCAATCCTGAGTATACGTCCGGAACCACTGGATAATATTTTCAATCGTTTGCAGAAACGCACCTTCGATATCGCCTTTTCTTTATTGTTTTTCGTGTTGATCGGCTGGTGGTTGTTTCCGATCATTGCCATTTTTGTAAAATTGTCATCACCCGGCCCCGTTTTCTTCATGCAAAAGCGAAGTGGAGAAGGCAACGAAGAATTCTTATGCTATAAGTTCCGCACCATGAAGGTGAATGCGGAAGCAGATACCAAGCAAGCTACCAAAGACGATCCGCGCATCACC
>JAYRVB010000264.1:0-12949 GCA_041918775.1 Chitinophagales bacterium | reverse complement strand
TTCCGGTTGATCCTGGGCTACCACAACGATCACCATGAGGTGCCCGAGGGATGTATTTCGAATAATGAGGTTGCGCATATATCCGGTATGATTGCGCAGATCGTAAAAAGGTAGTGCATGCATCAATGCATACGCCTTTAGTGAAAGTCGGATCTCATTGGATAAGGAGGCCTGCAAATAACATCTTTCAATATCAAACACATTGGCAAACTGACCTTTCACGTGGAATCCGCAGCCCGGTTTTTTCTGCGGAGGATTATGTTTATCATAATCGGGATCGTACACATAAGCACCGTTGGTGAATGTGTATTCCATTTTATTCCGATAATATCTGTCGTAAGGTGAGGCAATGATCGGTAAAATGGCCGGGAAATCTTCTGTTCGGCTCAGCAAACGGAAGGCATCACTTACGAGTTGTTGTTTGAAGGTCAACTGCGTTTCGTATTCGACATTTTGCCAGGTGCATCCACCACAAATGTTAAAATGCGAACAAAAGGGTTCTACTCGGAGGGGACTATAGGTGTGAAATTGCGTAACGTAACCGGTATCATAGCCATTGCGTTTGCGGGCCACCTGTACATCTACCACATCACCCGGTATCACACCATCAGTGAACACCACCTTGCCCTCTACCCTGCCAAATGCGGTTCCGCTATTGGCCACTGCTTCGATGAGTACCTGCTGATGGATCTTCTTTTTATTACGCGCCATGCAGGCAAAATTACGCTAAATGCCCGACTGCATTCGCGTATACATCAAACCATGTGTCGGCATCGTGTGTCTTTACCGGGTAACAAGCACCTGCTTTGTGGTGTGCAATTTCTGATCGAGCAGAATATGCAGATAATAGGTGCCTGCGGGTAATGGTTCGGTGTTGAAGGAAAACACGTTATTCCCGGCTTGCGCTTCGCTGCGCAAGAGGTATTTTATCAGCTTGCCCTGTGCATCGTAAATATAGAAATCGATCACTCCACCTTTTTCCAATTGCAGCTCTGTGAAAAAAGAAGAGGCGGTAGGATTCGGATAAATTTGTGTTGTCGGTTTTGTGCTTACCGGTACTGAAACCGCGGGTTCTACTGTGCTACGCAGGCTGGCTATCCAGGTAGCATTATTGCGTTGCGTAAAAGGGAATGATTCAATATACTTTCCAAAAGTGCCGCTCATCCACACCACACCGGGCTGATTGTATTTGCGTTGTGAACCGGTATAATCCCCCCAGCGTTCGTAACCACCGGTGAGTACGTTCACCCAGGTATCACCCGTATGAATATTGATGACATCAGAATATCCACCCCAATTATAAAATACACCACTCACGCCGGCAAAAACCGTTGGTGCTGTATGGTCGAAAGTGATAATGGATTGGTCATCCCCAACAAATTTTCCGGTATAGGAAATATTCGCGTATCCAAAATCGAGTGTATCGTCGCCGATAATGTGCGCCTCGATGGTATTGGTATTGCCGAGGTCGCTGATCACGCCATGATAAATGCCACAAAAACCGGTAGAAGTATCCAGACAGTTACTTACAAACTGGATCTGTCCGTTCTCATAAAAACTCCCTAAGACACGGCCATCATTGGTATCAAAAATGTTGGTGGTGTATTGACGCGCCTGTGGGGGCACACGGTAAGGCAAATTACTCCTGGTAAAATTGACTTCTACTTCAGTCAAAGGGTCGTCGAGTGTACCCGTGACGCGCACAATAAAGATGGTGTCATTTACCTCTGCGAAATTTCTATTCGACAAAAAGTACATGTCAGGACCATAGGTGGTAGAGCCTCCTTTAACCGGATTGAGGTTTCGAATAGGTGCGCCGCCAAAATAAATGCTATCCCAATAAATCGCGTCGATGGGTTCGCCGTTGTACCCCTTATCGAGCGACATCTGCCAGATCAGTGTTTCAGAAAATCCGGTTTGCCATGGTTCATCCGGAATAATGAGGTTTATGGTGAGAAACAATTCCTCTTCCGTAAGCGCAAACATCGGGAAGTCGGTCCACCTGTCGTTGTCTTTCGGATTACCCGGCAATGCATACAGATTCCACGCACCTGTTGGGTCGGAAGTTTGTGAAAAGGCGATAATGATATGTGTATTTTCCGGATCAAATCCCGCGAGGTATAACAACACAAAACGATCTGCGCGAGGATCATACATTACCTTGGGATCAAACTTGCTATCGATGATGCCCAGTGTATCAGAAAATGCGGCAAGTGAGGTAGTGAATAAAAATGTACCGATGGAATCGTACATATAAATATTTGAATTCATGACCGACACGATCAATCCATCATTGCTGATAGCGAGGTCGTTATCATTGGGCACATAGGCAGTCATGATATTTCCTTCCCAACCGGTGAGTATCTCAGGTGCCGTAATATCGGTTTGTGTTTTAAAGGCTGCAGGTCCCTTTGGGGTAAGTTGCCGGCCGTACAATGAATCTTTGAGATCGATGAGGTGACGGCGATAGGATAAAGATCCCTGTGCCGGCATTTCTGTGGAGAAGAAGACGGGATTGAAATCAGCTGACAAATCTTTCATATGCACAACAGCCAGGGGCGGAAATACTTGGTGCATACTTCTTACAGCTTGCTGAGCGGTTAATGGCTTGATCAATAATAAAACAAAGCAAAGAAAAAAAGCTCTAGACATAGTATGCGTAGTTAGATGTTGATTGACTTATTACAAATATACACACTAAATCTAAAAAGGAAACCAAAGGGGGATATTCAGGCTCCCTTTGATTTCCGTTGGTGAGATTATTCCAAATGTATACAGGCTTCATTCAACAACTGCAAGAAATTAAATCATCTCGAAATTACAATTTTATTGGTTATCATTTGGTCCGAAGTTTCAAATACAATCAGGTATATTCCATTTGGAAGGCTTGTCAGATCTAAACCATAGGATTCAAAGGAAGGGATGCTTGTAAAATCACTATTAACATAGACAATATTACCGTGTACATCCATAATCTTCACTTCATTAACATTCAAATCAACCCCTCCTGAATTAGCAACTTTAACCGGACCAGTTGACGGATTTGGGAAAACAGTAAGGCTATTGCCAACAACAGGTATAATTTCCACTGTTTGCTTACATGCTAATGTGTAAAAATTATGCACTCTACTATCGGTTCCAACATAATACACCTTACCGGTGCCCTCCGGTATAATTATCGTATTATCTCTAATATCAGAATAAGATGTTGCAGAATGGGTATTGCATGGACTCATCGAAAATTCGCTCCATGAATGGCCACTTACTTTTAAGTAATAAACCAGATCAAATGAATTATGGAAGAATATAATATCATTTACAACGGCGATCTGCTCTCCATCGTCGACAAGTTTTTGTGTGGAAAGCAAGGAATTCACATCCCAGGCACCAATAAGCGTGTTCCATTTTAATCGTTTAATTTTTTGATCCTCAGCCGTGTAGTACACTTTCTCATTTGAAACAACTGGCCCTGCTCCATCCATTGCTTTTGGTGCAGAGCTATTCAACATAGCGTACTCCCAGCTATCACCATCCCAATAATAATTATATATCATTTTATGTGTTGCTCCATTTAAAGGAGTTGAGGCTACAAAATACACCTTCCCACATCTGTTGCCAATTTGCTTTCATCCCTTACATCGGGAGCTGCGTTGTTTAAAGCGCTACAATGCCATGTGGCGCCAACCTTGTATAAATTGTACACCTTGTTATTATCTGCAGAAATAAAATAAATTTTTCCATCACCTAAGGCAAGGTTTGAATTGCTTCGTACAGGAGGTTGCGATGGCACTAGCGTTGTATAAGCCCAACTTGTCCCAGTCCAATATAAACTCTTTATCTTACCATCATCACCAACATAATATACATTATCCACGTCCGCAACTATGTCAACACCATCAATAGATTTGGGAGCATTGGTATTCAGCAAATCAGAAACCCAGCTAGAGCCTGTCCAATAAAAGTTGCGAACCTTTCGATTGTTATCAATATAATAGATTTTCCCTTCTGCCATCGACATCCCAGTATTGTCTCTAACTTTAGCAGCATCCCAATTTAATGGCTCCTCCATATTTCCACATGTAATTGTTTTCAGACTAAACACATAGGACTCCTTTGTGTCTGCCGGATAGCCCACGTGACCGAAAAATTCGGCTGAGGCTTCGAAATAATAATTTCCATCCGGATAATATCCAGGGTCTATTGTGAATCCGAATGCGCACTCATAATCAAAAGGGCAGATGCTATCATATCCAAAATAAGAAGTACCTGTAGCGGCACTCCGCATGCGTAAGTCGAATCCATTTTCGTCTGTTTCCGCACCTGCAGTCATTATCACCTCAACAGAGATTGGATTATCAGAACAGTAATTATAAGATTCCAAAGAATTGAAAGTAGGAATGACTGAATAGATATCATAATATTGGGCAATAGACACCCTAAATAACAACATTAAGCATGCTGTTATTGGTAATATTTTTTTCATACAAATAGATTTAAGGTCTAATAATTTGTTTGATTCTGCTAAGAAGACCGTTCGGGTGATCACTGATATGTGTGATCAATTTGTGCTTTAGCCATGATTTAGGCGTGTAGAATTCGCGGAAGTACATACCGTCCCTCATATCACTATCATTGATCTTCTGTATAAGATGGAGGTTAGCTAGGGGTACCGGATGCGTTTTAAAATCATGGCGATTTTGTTCAACAAACTTATTCACAAGCCTTGTTGATCGCATCCATGTATCATGAAACAGAATATACCCCCCTGTTTTCACCAACATGGATGCATAATAGAAATCAATAAGGATACCATCGAATTTATGGTCTCCATCAACAAAAACAAAATCAAATTTTTCGTTTTTGTGACATAGTTCTGGAAGTGCAAAGTGAGAAAAATCCTCGATATGTGTAAATCGATTGGTTAGTCCTGCCGCCTCGATATTTTTTATAGCCTGATATCCATAGTGCTTTTGAAAGGGGTCGATAGTGATATGTGGCAGTCCTGTTGCCATCATGATATAACATGCCGAGCGTCCATATCCCAACCCTATTTCAAGTGTCTTGTGAATCTGATTATCCAAAATAAACTGATAGATGAACTTCGCCTCCTCAATCCTAACAGGCGTTTTCTTATCAGTTTCCGGAATCTGCAGTATGCTTTCTATTTGATCTATGGTTGTCATAAGTACTATTCAAAATGGTATAAATCTGTTCAGCTGAGGCATCCCAGTTATATGCTGTTCTAGCCTCTTCCACTGCCTCAAGAGCCTGTTTGCGGTACACTGATCTGTTCCGCAAAAACCTGATCAAAGCTTCTGCTATATCATCTGCAGAACCGGGATCAAAATAGATAGCTTGTTTACCGCCTACTTCCGGCAGGCTGCTTCGTTCGGAACAGATGACCGGCACACCAGCATAACGCGCTTCCAATACAGGGATGCCGAATCCTTCGAATAACGATGGATACACTAAGGCATCAGCAGCTCCTATAACCTCCGGAAGTTCATCCTGGCCCATTGAGCCGGTAAAGATAACATCATCTTTAAACTTCATCGACTTATACATATTGCTGGTCTCTCCCGTTTTCCATGCATGTCTGCCAACGATTAATAATTTATGATCACAGATATTTTCTGCGCGCAATTTATCATATGCCTTTAGCAACATACCAACATTTTTCCGAGGATGGATACTGCCAACATAAATAAAATACTCATTGCCGGCGGTCAATCTTGATTTTACACTTTCTCGTTTATCTTCCGAGATAGGCGTGTAATTGTCACTTGCTCCATTTGGCACCACATGTATTCTTTCGGAGGCAACTCCATATTTATTCATGATATCACCTTTTGAAAATTTCGAAACAGTGATAATCGAAGATGCCTTTTTTAAATATTTAGGTGTATAATGCCTCAAGTATTCAAATGTCAATCGTGGAATATGATGTGGAAACTCGATATATGCCAGGTCGTGTACTACAAGAATGGTTGGCACATGCGTATTGAGGGACAGCATGCCATCAGTAGAGATAAAAAGATCAGGCTTATACTTTCTAAAGATTTTCGGCAATGCCTGATCAAACCAGTACTTCCATAAGTATGGATGTCGTGCCGAAGGCCATACTTTAAGCGGTGTGATATTATCGGAGAAAATAAAGTCGGGGTCGGGATCCCGATCGAAAAGGAAAAGGAATTGGTGTTCGGGGTGTTGGCGGGTCAGACGCTTCATGGTTTCGTAGGTGAACCAGCCTATGCCTTCCAGTTTATCCTTAATAAGGAAACGGGTATTTACTGCTATTAGCATAATACGAGTTTGGAGTTACCAATAAACAAAAAAAGCGTAGAAATATTCCGAAACACTGGATCTTTAGAGTAGAAGTAGGTCGCTAGCGTCTAATTTGAAGCAATAATAACTATTTTTATCGCGCCTGCAAAGAAATGCGCAAAAATTTTATCACCAACATCAGCTTTTTACTGCTGCTGAATCTGCTCATCAAGCCCTTTTGGATATTGGGTATAGATAGAGGGGTACAAAACGCATTAGGCCCTGAGGTGTATGGTGTCTATTTTGCCTTATTCAATTTTTCCTATGTATTTCAGGTCATACTTGACTTTGGCATCAACAACTACAACAACCGGCTGATCGCCCGGTCGCCCGACAAGCTTGGCGCGCAACTATTTTCCACACTGGTGCTCAAGATCGGTTTGGGTATCGCCTATGTATGTGTGTTAGGCATTGCGGCACATGGGGTTGGGTTTTCTTCCGGAGAGGAGTTGCGGTTGCTGGGGCAATTGGCTTTGTTGCAGATCGGACTGAGTTTTTATGCCTTTTTGCGCAGCAATGTGAATGCACTGCATTTATTTAAAACGGATGCGGCGTTGAGTGTATTGGACAAGGGGATCACGTCGATTTTGTGCGGGCTGGTGTTATGGACAAACTTTACGGGTTTGACTTTGAGCATACCCCTTTTCATATGGCTTCAGATCATCGGATATGGGATCAGTATTTTGATCGCGTTGATGATCATCGGCCGACAGCAGTTTCCTTTCTCCTTTCGGATAGACACCCCGCTGATCAAGTCTGTATTGAGCAGCAGTTTACCCTATGCCCTGCTTGGATTTCTCATGACTGCCTATTACCGAACAGACGGTGTATTGCTTGAGCGATTATTAGGGGGTAGTACCGGCGACTATCAGGCCGGCGTATATGCGAGTGCATTCAGGCTGCTGGATGCGATGAATATATTGGGATTCCTGTTTGCCGGGTTGTTGATGCCCATGTTCAGTCGCATGTTAGCCTCAGGCGAAGCGATCAGGCAATTGCTGCAGTTAGGGTTCACACTCATGTTTATTGCGAGTGCCGGAGCCGGAGTAAGTTTTTGGTGGTTTCAGGATCAGATCATGCAGGCTTTATATCCTGATGCAGATGCGCAGGCGGGGATCGTGTTTGGATGGCTGATGATCAGTTTTATTTTGATCAGCATCACCTATGTATTTGGGAGTCTGCTTACTGCGCACGGCAGCATTCGCCTGTTGAATTACATCTCACTGGCCGGTTTCGCTTTGAATATCCTGTTAAATGTGCTGTTGATCCCCGAATGGATGAGCACCGGTTCGGCCATAGCCACAGCCTGCACGCAGGGGTTGGTATTAGGTGCGCATATCCTATTGGTAAAGCGCATTTTTCCCGGTGCTATCGGCTCGCGCATTTGGCTGAGTGCCGGTTTGTATATCGGAGGGATGATCCTGACCGGCTGGTTGGCAAATATGCTCTCCATCCATTGGTTATACGCCCTCATGGGCACTTTAATATGTAGCATTCCCCTGAGTTTGTTCACCGGACTCATTCGAATTGGCGACCTGAAGATGAGTGTAAGTTCACTCGCTGAAGGGCTGCAAAGGCGCACAGGCGCTTAGGCCGAAATGTTTACCTTTGCAGGCTAAACTGCCAACATGGAGCAATCGAACGACCTGATCAGGTTATTGCAGATCATTTTTAAGTGGAAGAAACCCATTCTTATCGTAACCATTATTGTGGCTTTGCTTGCCTGCGGGTTAAGCCTGATGATGCCCAATTATTACAAATCCAGCGTTACTTTTTACCCATCCAATCCGATCATGACCGATCGTCAGGTGCTGTATAGTCAGATCGCCGGTGAGATCGAGATCGACTACTTTGGTAGTGCCAGTGATGTAGACCGCATTCTTACGCTCGCGTATGCCAGCAGTCTAGTGGATTATATCATCAACAAGTACCACCTGATGGAACATTATGATATTGATTCCACAAGCAAATATGCGCGTTACAATGTAAAAAAAGAGTTCCTCAATAATTACAACGCGTTTGAAACTGATTACGGGGCAATAGAAATTGATGTGTGGGATCAGGACAAGCAAATGGCTATGGAAATGGCCAATCACATTGTTACTACCATCGATCAGCACAATAAAGAATTATTGCTCCGCGATAAAAAACTCGTTGTAAAGACGTTTGAAGCGCAGGTACAGAAAAAAGAAGCCAATATTACGCTGCTCAGCGACTCGATAGCTGCCATGCGTAAAGCAGGTGCATCTCCTGAAAAGTTGATCATTCTGGATGAGCGTTTGGAAAATGCTGTTGAGGACCTCAACACCAACAGGATATTGTTGGAGCAAAACCAAACGGCTGTGAATACAGATTTCTCCACCGTGCACATCACTGAAGAAGCCTATCCGGCATTGCGCAAAGACAAACCGGTAAGGTCAGTGATCGTTATTGGTGTTACCATGGGTATTTTCGTGTTTATGATCCTGCTCGCAGTGATCGTAGAAAACTACAAACGTATAAAATCGAAGCTGAAGGATGCTTAAGGCACAGGGATTACAACCTGTAGAACGCTCTGTATTCTGGACTGCAACCGCATTATCCATAGCCGCCCTGTTTGCAGGTGTGGCATTGGAGGAGTTTACTTTTTTTGTGGTGCCGATTGCGTTTTTGTTTACTGCGCAAATGTTACTTGACTATCGAGTGATCTTTTATCTGCTCGTGTTAGTAACGCCTTTTAGTATCGAGTATTATACGGCGAGTGGCGTAAGCACTACGATACCAACAGAACCGATCATGGTGCTGTTCATGCTTTCCTTTATTTTTTTAGTGTTTATACGATCAGCCGATTTTGAACGTCGGTTTATCACGCATCCGATCACGATCATCCTGTTCATTCATTTTGGATGGATGGTGTTTACCGCCATTTTCGCACAGGAGGTAGTGATCTCGTTAAAATACCTTACAGCAAAAACATGGTACATTGTAACCTGGTACTTTATAGGCGGTGCCATAGTGCGCGACCTGAAGTCGTTTAAAAAAGTGTTCTGGTTGTTATTTGTGCCCACCTTCCTGCTTACTGTTTACACGCTCATCTATCATTACCAATACAACTTTGCGTTCAGTGAAGTGAATCGCACCATGCAACCGTTCTTTCGCAACCATGTGAATTATGCGGTGTTTCTGGCTTTGATATTACCGTTGACGTTCATGGCTTACCAATGGTATCCTAAATATTCGCGTCACCGGATGTTCATTAAGCTCGGCATCGCTGTGTTGATCGCGGGCATTTATTTTAGTTATACCAGATCGAGCTGGCTGAGTGTGGTGGGTGCTTTAGGTGCCTACTTCGTGATCAGACGCAACCTCCTGATGCCTGCCACCATTGTAGCGATATGCGGTGTAGTAGTGTTCGCGATTGTGATGTTGCACAACAACAGATATTTACAATACGCTCCGGATTATCAAAAAACAATTTACCATACCAACTTCTCAGACCACATGGAATCTACCATGTCGCTTGAAGATGTTTCCAGTGCAGAACGTATCTATCGCTGGGTGGCTGCCATACATATGATCGGAGACAAGCCGGTATTGGGATTTGGACCGGGACAGTTTTATTTCAATTATAAGCCATACACGGTCAACAAATTTGAAACCTATATCAGTCGGAACGACGAGCACTCCACTGTGCATAATTACTACTTACAGGTTACAGTGGAACAGGGATTTCCGGGCACTGTGATCTGGATGGCTTTGCTCATTGCCGTCTTGTATCTCGGGCAGCAGCTTTACATCAAATATCAGGATAAAGAACAAAAGCAGCTGGCAATGGCGGTCACGCTGAGCATTATCACGATCATCATAAATCTGGCATTAAGCGACCTGATCGAAGCGGATAAGATCGGTACTTCCTTTTTCTTCTTTATTGCTGTGCTGGTGAATCTGGATCTGCGCTATACCGCTAAACCAAAACCTACGGAAGCCTTAGCGGCTTAAGGCTTTATTTTTACGGTAAGCACCGTAATATCATCACTTACCACTCCATGGTGTCCCTTGAAATGCATGATCTCGTTGATGATCTTTTTGTTCAGCTTTTCAACAGGTTCGTGGTATTGATCTTTGATCAATTGCGTGAGTTCGTCTAAAGGAAATACCTGATTATTCTCATTTACCACATCGGTCAATCCATCGGTGTAGCAGACGATGACGGTTTCTTCAGTTATCACCAATTGTCCCATTTTTACAGACGGCAAAGTGTCAAACATACCCAGTATGGTGGTGCCTCTGTCGAGCATTTTATAGCCATGTGCATTTACCAGGATGGGTGGATTGTGACCTGAGTTCACATACTTAAGCACGCCTGTGGTTCTGTCGTATTTGCCTAGAAAAAGCGTGATAAATTTTTCCCCTTTTGTACTCATCAGCACCCCTTTATTGAGGTCCTGCATATACTCTTCAACAGTTGGCGGATTTCGTTTAGTGAGTTCTCTGATCTGCGCCTGAAAATTCGCCATCAATATAGCGGCTGCGATACCCTTCCCTGAAATATCTGCTATGCAAAAAAATGTTTCTTTGTTGCTCAACTCCAGGCAATCATAATAATCGCCACCGATGTTCTGGTGCGGGAGATAGATGGCCGACATCTCCACGTGCTCATTATTGGGTAATGTATCGGGAATGAGCATGCTTTGCACCTGTGCAGCCACTTCCAGTTCGCGCCTGAAGGCTTGTTGCTGTACTTCTTTTTTGAACAGGCGTTTATTCTCGATGGCTACGGAGATAATATTGGAAACCGTTTGTGCAAACTTTACTTTGTCTTCCAGTGGCTCATAGCTTTCCACTTTCGGATTGCTCATGAGGAGGAATGCGAGGGGCTTATCTTTATGGTATACAGGAATAAGGATATCGAAATCGCTTAAGGCTGCCGGCAGATCCCTGCCAAGTTCGCGCAAATAGGTGAGTTTGTCTATCTTAAGTAATTCGTCGATGAGTCCCGGATTGAGTTCGGCGATGAGTTTGTTTCCGATCACCGGTTCCCAGTCGTCACCATTATTACTATACAGTAATAATTCTTCCACCCCTATTTGATCGCGCAGTGTTCTGTGAAATAATTCGAAGAGTGCGCTTGCAGATTTATTGCTATTGATGGCCTTTGTGATCTCCAGAAATGCGTCAATCTCCAACTGTTTTAATTTCAGTTGTTTGCGCAACATTTCCATTACATTGAGTCCTGCGATAGCCATGATCCTGTATCGGATGCAAAATACGGAAATAAAATGATGCTATTCAGTACAAATTTGTCAGGATTGTAACAGGATTTACAAGCGGCTCTTGATATCCAGGGCGTCGCGCAATCCATTACCTACCATAAAAAAGGCGAGCACAAGTAAGGTAATTGCAAAACCGGGAATGAGTGCCAGATACGGATCGGTGATCAGGTTGTCTTTATACTTGGCGATCATGAGTCCCCAGCTTGGTGCCGGTGGTTGCACACCAATGCCTAAAAAGCTCAACCCTGCTTCCGTGAGAATGGCGTAGGCGAAATTGGCGGCTGTGATCACGATGACCGGGCCTGTAATGTTTGGTATGATATGCCGCCATATCGCCCGGCTGTCAGAAAACCCGAAGGTGCGTGTTGCCTGTACAAATTCCATTTCCCGTACCTGCATCACCTGCCCGCGCACCATTCGTGCGATATCTACCCACATAGTGAGACCAACTGCTATGAAAATTGTATAAAACTGTTGCCCAAATGCAAATACGATCGGAAATACCAAAAGCAAGGTGGGAATAGACCAAATGATATTTATGAACCACATCACCGCATTATCTACCGGCAAACGCCATTTCATCTGTTTGAATAATCGGATCTGCGGAGGATAACGTTTATAATATCCGGCAATGGCACCCAATGGGATACCTATGAATAATGCAATGATGACTGCCACGATGCCCACTGAAAGAGAAACGCGGGTGCCTAATAAAATGCGACTTAAAAAATCGCGACCCAGATCGTCGGTGCCCAGCCAGAAGGTGCGGTGTTTCAGGTGGTGCTTTTCGATCTCGTGTATTTGTGCGCTGCGCTCCCGGGCTGCATCTGTCAGATCGCTTAATGCAAACCTGAGTGTAAGCCCTTTAATGCCCTCGCCGATGTAACGCGTAACTTTTAGTGAATCGCCAATGAATTGATGGTCGGTGATAGGGATGGTATGCAATTGGGAGGGCTTTCCAAAAAGTAATGCATGCAGCCAACCTGTAGGTTCCGGTTGCAACTCTACGGGCACCAATAATACTTCACACTGAAAGCCCGGGCCTTTGTAAGCAAGTTCATTGATCTGATCACCGGCATAAGGTGACCGATCGGGTGCCAACCAATGTGCAAACAAAGCGACCAATACAGCATAAACGATCGTTATGGCGCCCAGCATGGCCGGTGTGTTGCGCATGAAGCGGTCGATCACTTTTGCCTGTTGATCTGACTCCATGTTGCGCTTTGCTTTTTGTTTGCGCCAGTATGTTCTCAACAGGAATAATGGAGGAAAGAAAATCACGAACAGGGAAAGCCCTATGCCTGAGCACCACATTATGGTTTCTATATATTCAGAAAAAAAAGACTCATGCAACATCCACGAGCGCAAAACGG
>JAYRVB010000263.1:0-5211 GCA_041918775.1 Chitinophagales bacterium | reverse complement strand
GATGAACACAATCCCGCCGCACCACCGCACCACCGCACCACCGCACCAAATCAACACAACTCCGTCAAAACAATCCAATCTGTGATTTCCTGCGTATATAGAGAGGCTGTTATCTTTTTGCTTGTGTGTTCGGCTCCTGAGGGATGGGTTCCTGAAGGAGCCTTTTTGTTTTTTTGGGGTATAGGTGGTATGCCCGCATCAGGCTTCCTGCCGAATATTACCTTTGCACCATGCGTTTTTTGTTGTGGCCCTTTGCCTTATTGTATGGATTGGTGATCCGCTGTAGGAATTTCGGATATAACCGGGGATGGCTGAGATCCTTTTCTTTTGATTTTCCGGTGATCCTCATCGGCAATCTCTCCACCGGCGGAACAGGAAAAACCCCGCATACAGAACTCCTCATCCGACTCCTCAAATCATCCTACAAGCTTACCACCCTGAGTCGCGGTTACAAACGCACCTATACCGGATTCGGTATTGCTACGGATAAAAGTCTGGTAGAGGACATCGGCGATGAGCCCAAGCTATATAAGCAAAAGCATCCCGACATTGAAGTGGCTGTGCATGTCAACAGGGTGGAGGGTGTATACCTCATTCTCCAGGATGAACCCGATACGCAGGTGATCCTGATGGATGACGGTTTTCAGCATCGACGTATTCAGGCCGGCTTCAATATTTTGGTAAGCACCTATCAGCAACCTTTTTATCGCGACTATCTTCTGCCTGTGGGACGTTTGCGCGAACATCGTTCGAATGTGGGCAGGGCGCAGATGTTGATCGTGTCGAAATGTCCGGATTCGATCACTGCACAGGAAATGCAGGACATACGCAAAGCGGTACAGCGCTATGCATCGATACCGGTATTTTTTACGCGCTATCGTTATACGGCCCTCAAACCATTGTTTGCTGATCAGGCCGTACAGGAGATCCCTTCAGGTGCAACGCCCTTATTATTAACCGGTATCGCAGGACACAGGCAATTGCTTGCACATGTGCAGCAGCAATATCCGGCTGCGCAAAACATCGCTTATGCCGATCATCATTTTTTCACCGCCCAGGATATTGCGCACATCGCCGGCAAAGCACAAACCTCCGGTATCCTCATCACCACAGAAAAGGATGCCATGCGATTGATGGAATCGCGTGAGCTCCTGGATACACATCACTTGTCGGTATTTGTGCAGCCGATAGAGGTGGAATTTGTTGCAGAGGGCGATGTATTTGCTGCGCAGATACAGCAATGGCTGGCCAATTTCGGGGCCTAGGGATTGCTCAGGCATAGCGCGGAGAAGTATTACCTTTGTCCCAAAAGTGTCAATATGGATAATTTGCTCGAAAGATTGCACGAGGCGGTTTCGTTTATTAAGCAGCGCACAACATTTCAACCGGAATATGGCATCATCTTAGGCACCGGGTTGGGAAATCTGGTTTCACATATACAGGTGGAGCATGAGATCAATTATCATCTGATCCCGCATTTTCAGGTATCCACTGTGGAAAGCCATTCAGGCAAACTCATTTTTGGTACGATCGGAAATAAAAAAGTGGTAGCCATGCAGGGACGTTTTCATTATTATGAAGGCTACACGATGGAAGAAGTGGTATTCCCAGTGCGCACCATGAAATTATTGGGGATCAAACGATTATTTATTTCCAATGCAGCAGGCAGTCTGAACGCCAATATCGAAAAAGGCGACCTGATGATCCTGCGCGATCATATCAATCTGCAACCATCCAATCCACTCATCGGACCTAACGAATACGATCTTGGTCCTCGCTTCCCCGATCTGTTCCGTTGTTATGATGAAACATTGATCGAAGCAGCGATGCAGATCGCACGCGATAATCAAATTCGTTGTCACAAAGGAGTGTATGTGAGTGTTCCGGGACCAAATCTCGAAACACCGGCAGAATATAAATACCTGCACATCATCGGCGGTGATGCTGTGGGGATGAGTACGGTTCCTGAGGTATTAGCTGCGGTGCATATGGGATTACCAGTGTTTGCCATTTCCGTAATCACCGATAAAGGCTATCCTGCAGAGGAAATAGAACCTGTAACGGTGGAAAGCGTGATCGCAGTTGCGAAAGAGGCTGAACCCAAAATGACATTGATCCTGCAACAATTAATTGCACAACTGTAATTCAGTTGCCATTGAAGGTACTGCACCAGTTTCCGTTTCCAAATTTCCGCGCACTATGGTGCTGCGTGTTTTTCCTATATGTGTCCATTACACATGCGCAGGTAGACACCAGTGGTATCGATTCTGCAGACACACCCGGTATTTTTGATTATCGGGATGCGCATGTGGAGTTTAGTTCCTTGCAATTACCCGGTCAGTGGTTTGCGGTAGATACTTCGCTTGATCAGTTCTATCAATTCCATCCGGCACGCAAAGATCAGGTGTTCGAGCCTGTCTGGTTGGGCAATTTAGGTGCTCCTGTTACAACAAGGTATTTTGCGTTTACCAGGGCATTGGGATTTGATTACGGTCGACATGAACGCGATCCCTATATCACTGATCTGGATGAGGTGAAATTTTGGCGTAGCAATGTACCATTTACACGTGTGGGATATGTGATCGGACAATATAGCGAGCAATTTTTTTATGTGCAGCACACGCGCAATTTTGGTCCGCAATGGAATATGTCGCTTGATTTTAAAAAGATCGCCTCAGAAGGATATTACCAGCACATGCTCAACGATTATGGGAACACGGCATTAACGGTGTGGTATCATACCAAAAATGAACGGTATCAGATCTATCTGGCAGGCATTCGAGACAAAAGCTATCACGAAGAAAATGGCGGTATCAATAATGATACGCTATTTGATTATCCGAGTCCAGAACTTGCCGAACCTTTCCGAGATGTCGCATACTCTGAATGGGATAATTGGCAGGGGAGTATCACACAGAAATATCAATTCGGTAAATACGAAACCTACCAGGTAAACGACACGACACAGGGCACTTACTTTAAACCCATGATGGTGTTGTCGCATAGCTTCAGAGGAACTACACACAACTATCTATTTGAAGATGCTGCGGATGATATCGCGATATATGGGAATCTTTTTTACACAGCGGATACTTTAAGAGATCGCACGCAGGTTAGTGGATTTTCGCAGGTGCTTGCGTTGGAGAGTCCTTTTTCTTATGTGCGCAATAATAATATCACAGAGTACGTGCCTGCACATTGGAACATATCGCTCACACAGCAATGGCACGAAGTAGCAGATCATGGAGGAAGCAGGGTATTTCAAAATCTGGTAGCGAAAGGTGTTTTTATTTCGCCGCAATTCTGGAAAGACAGATTGAAGGTGATGGTTTCAGGTGGGTACGATCTGCAATCGGGTGCGTATCAATTACGCGGACGATTGATGGGCTATCAAAACACACTGAAGCCGGCCCTGAATGTATATATTGGAAAACTGGATCCAACAGTTATGGATCAGCGTTATTTTGGTTTTGATCGCAGTTGGGATTATACCGGAGATCAGACACAGGTGCAATCAGCTGAAATCATGTTTGCGCCTAAACATTTTGAATTACACCTGATGTATTCGCGCTTTCAGGACCTGTATTTTACCGGAAACACTTATGCATATGATCCGGGTGAAGAATCGCAGATCGTGCCCTTCACAATTGATGAAATAGCCTTATCACAGTTTTGGCTACGTAAGCAATTTACGCCCGGCCCATTTGTTTTGGATAATGCCCTCGGATGGCAATATAGCCCGGATGATTATTGGAACATGCCCGTAGCCCTCTTCAATGCCAACTGGTATTATCAGGGTCATTTATTCAAACGCGCACTCTATACCCACCTGGGTGTTCACGCATGGTATAGCAGCAGATATCGGGTTTTACCCTACGACATGATCACCGGCAGATTCATGCAGCAATATTCAGGATATCTGCAAAGCTGGCCCTTAGAGGAAATGCGCTACACGCCCGTGTTAGATGTGTATGCCTCAGTCGATATCCGAACATTCCGTTTCTTCATCAAAGTAGACAACGTAGCCCAGGGCCTATTCGACAAAGGTTTCTATCAATCCCCGAACTACCCTATGCAACCGCGTGGCGTAAAGCTTGGGTTGGATTGGAGTTTGTATTATTGATATTTGATCGGCGATCTCTCCTGGCCTTTTTTCATGAATTATTATTAATTTTGAGGAAACCCCCATGCAATGAGATCGAGCATAACGATCTGTTTTTTCTTTATTGTGTATTCGTTACAGGCACAAATTACTGCTGTACCTGATTCTACCTTTCATGCCACCGGTTATCTGGAAATAGACCAAAGCGAAACAGGTCATGCCATCGCCATGCAAAGCGACTTCAAAATTGTGGTTGCCGGTGATGATGGTAATTGCAGACTCGTGCGACTTCACCCTGACGGAAGTATCGACTCAACTTTTGGGACTAACGGAGCTGTTGTATGGGATCGATTTGGCGATGATTTTACATTGGCAGAAATGGTGATACAGGATGATGGAAAGATCGTGGTGGCAGGATATACAGAATGGGAAGAGGTTTTTATTGTCAGATTTACGCAGTCAGGCGATATGGATACCAGTTTTAATGGTGGATATCAATGGATATGGAGTGATGATTACGAATACCATTACACTTACGATGTAAACCTTCAACCGGATGGCAAAATTGTTACGGCCGGATTATTAAGCACAGGAGGTTTTGGCGGAAGTTATGCCGATCTCTTTTTAATTCGTTTAATGCCCGATGGTACTTTCGATAATTCCTTCGCAGGCGATGGAAAACTCTATATGGGAAATAGCACATACGACCGTGTAATAGCCCGATGCATAGATGTGCAACCAGATGGTAAATTATTGGTTGGCGGATATCATTTAAATAATAGCGATAAAGAGTATTTACGCGTTTGGCGGCTTGATTCGAATGGAGCCATTGATACAACGTTTAATGAAACAGGTACAATAACGCTTTCTATAAATGGCAAACCATGCCGGGTCATGGATATTGCCTATACAGATTATGGCAAGATTTTATGCGCGGGTTATGCGTATAAAGATACCATCCTGTTCCCTTTCTTATTGCAATTGAATCCTGATGGCAGCATGGACAATACATTCGGAACGAACGGCATCTGGTATACCGAGCATACCACGAATATGTATTTCCGGAAGTTGGCAATTAAAGACGAGCGTATTTATATTACCGGCACGAT
>JAYRVB010000262.1:0-8232 GCA_041918775.1 Chitinophagales bacterium | reverse complement strand
GTAAGGGCAAAGTTCATGCTTTCAGATGGGTGAATTTAGTGATCGTAATTGTTGTTGTAAATATACACAAATCAATTACTTCGATGCGTCAGGTGGCTGGCCTGAACTGCAGTATACCTTCAGCAACAGATAAACGATAGTTGTTTCCCTTTGTGTTTTGTGCTTGCTGTGCAACGCCGTTTAAAATGTTAAATAAGTTTGAAAGGTGAATGAAATTTGTTGTGTTTGTGAAATATTGATTAGATTTAAAGAAATAAAACACTTTCACATGAGGTATTTATACGGAATTATCGCCCTTTTCTGCTGCGCAGAGGCAGTTTCAGCCCAGTCAGGTGTGCTGTCCGCTAACCCTGATTTTATTCCACAAGCACAGTCTCTTCAGGAAAGAACACAGGTCATGCAAAATCGATTGAGTGCAATGCTTATTGAAGAATATGACCTTGGTTTATGGTTGAAAACGGATAGTGTATATTATGTGTATGACCCAGCCTACCCGCGTTACCACAAAAATTTCGATTTTGTCGATTTTACAAACTTCATGTACGAACCTGATTTTTCTATTTTCGAATGGCTTGAATACGACGGTGCATCATGGGTGGGTTATTATAAACACTTCGGCAATTTTAATGCTGAAGGCGTTCGCACTTCGATCAATATTGACGAATGGGATGGCGTGTCCTATACCGGTGATGCCAGAGTTGAATATACCTATACAGACGAGGGAGAAATAGATACCATGCTCTTTTTGGATTACGCCGGTGGATCTTATGATCCATATGCAAGGCACATATATACTTATAGTGATAGCAAACTGGCCAATATAGTACAGCAATCCTATGGTGGCGACTGGGAAAATACCTTATTGATCATCTATACATATAATGATGAAGGTAAAATTGACAACATCGTGTACAGAAGCTGGGATGGGATTAGCTGGTACGATCAGAGCCGCTATATTTATACCTATGATGCAGGGGGCAATCTTATCGAGAAGCTCTATCAGGCCTATGATTTTGGTTGGATCACTTATGGCAGATATGTATATGGGTATGATTTAACTGGTTTTAATACCAGTATACAGGCGGAGTCGTTCGATGGCGTTGATTATATCCCTTACGAAAATTATACATTTACCGAATACGCAGATGGCCTGCCGGAAACGAATACGAGAAGTTTATTTGATGGTTTTATTTTCTATGATTACTTCCGGGCCAATTTTTATTATGAGGCCTATGATGATGGTACGGTAGATGTAATGGATCATACTATAGACCAGGCGATACAGGTTTACCCTAATCCAAGTATCGAGGCCTTTACCATCAGTTTTCAAACTTCAGGTGCAGAAAAGGTATCCATGCGTATCACAAATGCGGCGGGACAAAATGTACTCCGACAAACCTGGGAAGCTGCGCCGGGCTTGAATACCGTACATCATCAAATTCCTGAAACATGGGCTCCGGGCCAATACCTGATCAGTCTGGTGCTTGGTGGTAAAGTAACGTCTACCTGGTTGCTCGTTGATTAGATTCAAGCCGGATGCAGATATCCTAATGCACCGCGATACGGAAGTATTGCTTTATATTTTAATAAAGGACAAGGTGGCTAAGATGCTTCCGGCCTGATGTATTTTTATGTAATACAATGCTGAGGACAATGTGCGCACATCGATCGTGGTTTGCACCTCTGTTTCATCAAGTGCATGTTGCAATACCTGCTGCCCCTGTACATCATAAATGGTAAACATGGCTCCTTGTGCCAATGTCATATTATCATGACTTATGGTGATCACATCTTTACTTGGGGATGGATATACAGTGAATGAAATAGTTTCTCCATCTACAGGTTGCGTGCGTTCGAATACAGCAGTGAAATCAGTTAAGTCTACGTCTACGGATATGGTCTGCTCAGGCGAAAGTGTATCAGTGATCAATGGGTTTGGCAGCCAATATTGAAAAACATATCCCGAATCTGCAACCGCCGTGATTTGAATCGGCACCCCATCAAAATAGATCCCCGTCCAAGGGTAGTAGGGTGGTTCAATGGTATTGATTTGGATATGGCCTGAAGAAGCAGGATACACATCCAATTGTATTTCTACTTCCTTCACCAGGTCAAATTCTTCGATGATGTCCTCTCGCACATTGTCTGAACGACAGGCGAGTTGGTCCCTAAACGTTTCATGACGATCGGTAAATTCATCCATTTGTCCCTCGATATTAAAAGGATCACCCCAGCGCGCATATTCGTTCGGCATTTCAGGCGCCATTTTGTCATACATGGCTTGTTCAGCAGCCAATAAGGTATCTGTCAGATAGCTGCTGTTCATGAGGTCGGCAAAGCGATTGATAAAGTAATTTTTGTACGTTTCGTTTTGAATGCTTTGAAGCCAGATATTTATATAAGGATAATCCGGACTTTGATCCAGCATATACCTGATGTGATTATAGTTGCAGTTGGTCCACCCGTTTGGTAACATGGAAAGCTCGAGATCGATCAATGCAAAACGCCACCTGTTATTGGTGGTATTGGAACGATAGATCTTGATATTGTTCCAGGGCCAGTCTGTATTACCCATCCAGGATTCACCGATCACGTAATCCGTATAGTGCGTCAGGTCAAAGTACTGATCAGCAAGTGTCATATAATTTGTATCGGCAGGATTCAGCGCATTAAAGGCGTTGTAGTCATTGAAGAAATTATTTACGTCTCCTTCCAGTGCCCGGAGGATCAGATTATAATAATAACTCAGGGATAGTATCTCTACGGAGTCCGCATCAACATCTTCCCGCACGTCGAAATACTCTGTATTAAATTTTTCACGCAGTTCGTAGAGCCCAAAATATTCACCATTGATATATACCGTAACCGGTTCCATTGCTGAATAATAGTTTTGAGTGCCATTGCTCATTAAACTTACCTGACAGGCATCTTTATACGGCAATACCAGCCACTGGTTGCTCCCATTGCGCAGGTATATCTCACTGTACCTGTTCCTGAAAGGTATATCGGGTATCAACTGGTGTTCGATGGTTTTTTCACCTAAAGCAGAGTGGTCGAAGGAAAGTCTGAACGAGTGTTGGGGATTCGATCTGCTGCCACCGGCGCCACCATCCATGCGAATTGCAGAACGCGTTTCAAATAATTGTGGATGTCCCTCCTCCTGTGTCAGATAGCTCACATGGGCCGGCTTGATCCAGTCAGAAGTGAAATTGTCAAAAATACCCTCAGGTCCGTACAGATTTTCATTATTTGTGGTAACCATGATGATCGGTGTGGTGTGCGTCACATCGAACAAATAGGTGCCGAAAGTTTCGAAACTCGGAATATAATTTGGGGCAGTCGCCGGAAAGATCCTGGCGCGAATAACACTTGTTTCGTCGATCAGGATCGGCGTGCCGGTATAATGTGGTGAAAGTAATGTCGGCTCACTTCCATCCATAGTGTAAGCAATGATCACTTCTATGATCTCCGGATTGGGATTCTCTATCGCAAGGGAAAAGCTGCCGGTATATACACCTGAGTTTGCTGAAAATGTGGGCGACTGAAGCGTGTCGGAATATACGATGGCAGAAGTATTGGAAGCGGCCGGTGTGGGCGACATCCATGAGATCTCTGTGCCTGCATCAACAGTGCGTCCGATCGAAATATCGGCCATTGGCGATGCAACATCAAGTGAGCTGATCAAAGTGCCGGCGTTATCGTACAGGTATATGGTTTCGCCTTCACTGTCAATTTTAAAATTGGTGTGATTGCTATAGCCACCGGCAGGTAGAAATTGTGCGTTCAGTTCTGATACATTGGTGGGCAATACAGAAATGTCGATGTATGTATAAGTGATGGTATTCGTTGAAGCCACCTCAAAGCTAAGTGAAGTGATAGGTCCGGCCGTTAAACCAACTGCCAGTAATTCTTCTGCGCGCACAAGTATCTGATGACGTGCACTCCAGTACCAATTGCCGTATGGCGCAGGATAATCTACATTCGAATTTTGTATGGTACCTGCATCTATGGTTACTCCGTTGATTTGCATGTTCGGCCTTTGATAATATAAACTGCCCAGGAGACCCGCACACGAAGCATCACTGCCATCGTTGAAAGTGGCCACCGTTGATGCATAAGGTGTTGCTGTTTGGAGGAAAATGGAATTTTCAGTGTATCCTGTATTATTATAAGAGCAGATATTGAAGATCAAATTGCTCACGCCATCCCATATAAATGGTGAAGTAAAGACATGTGTGTTCCAACCGCTTGCCGGTATAAAATCTGTTTCATAAGCAGCTTCAGCGAAGGGCAGGGTTTGATACCTGTTCTTCTCACTGCAAAAGACCTGCATAAAAGCATTTGGCGCTAAAGACATATCAGGTAACTGCCAAAGTCCGGGCTCTGTAGCTTTGTCGCTTAAGAAATAATCCCCCAGATCAATAGTGGCACCTCCACCATTATAGAGCTCAACCCAGTCTTCCTGCTCTCCGTCCTCATCTATTCCGGTCAGGTAATTTTTATTACTGCCTTCATTGATCACCAATTGCGCATGACATGTGGTGCTGAAAGTAATGGCTAACAGCAATAACCATTTGCTAGACCTATTTTGCATAAATTGAGATTTCGATCGAGTTGTTTTTTTCGGGTATTAATTGGGGGTATCAAATCAAAGTTAATTATATATGATTAAAGTACCTTATTCGGCAAAATTTGTTCATGCATTATGACTTTATAATGGCATGATTTGAAAAAGTATGGCAGATAAACTCGGAAGGTTTGTATGCAAATTGAATTTGGCCACTCGTTGATTAATCTCTTGTTGTACGACCAATTACTTCAATATTATGACACCTATGACAGGTAATTCTTTGCCCAGATGGGCTTAAATAATAGGATGATATCAGAAGCAAGTCGCAATCAGTAAATATTGTCTATCTTAGTATGCGATGTTCCTTAAATTTAAGATAATTTCGATATATTGAATTTTATCGAATACTTAATTTGGTTGTTATATGCACTTTGTTGCCTAATATATTGCAGTGGCTGGCTTAGGTGCATTTTTCAACGTTATTCTTGCGCATATAATTTAACACTTAAATTAGTTTTATGAAGATTTCAATTATTCTACGCATAATGCTGGTTTTTTCTATTTCCCAATCGGATATTGGGATTATACAGGCGCAAACAGTTCCAACTCCTGAACAAACGGCATTGATGTACAATGATGTTGTCACTATGAGTTTAGGTCCGGGAACGATATTATCTATTTATCCTCTTACAGGTTACTATGAGCATTTATTTTTATCCGATTCAATAAGTAAGAAGATCACAACATTCATAGATGTGGGCGGCGGGTTAGCGGCAAATGGAAGTGGGGGTAGCTACGTAATTACATTTATGATGTCAAGATTTGGTATGTTAACAGGTTCAAATAAACATCACCTGGAGTCAAGTATAGGTCTTTGTTATTTTTTTGATTATAGCGACTATTCGGGATTTCAACCTGCATTTACTTTGGGTTATCGTAGTCAGAAGCCTGGCAGACATTATATTTTTCGCGCAGGAGTTGGTATGCCGGAACAATTGTATTTCGGCTGGGGTGTCAGCTTTTAATGATAATTTACTGTAAGCTGTCGATAAATTAAGTAGGATTTATCGACAGCTTCTGTGTTGTTCAAAAGGGCATCAGATTTGAAGAGAAATTTTCCCATTCTAACAGGCCTGGCGTTGTGGATGCAGTTAATAGGTGAACCTCGAGATGTCATTTTTGAATATCCTGGTATACTGTGCTGGTAATTCATTATTACATGATAACTGTCACAGTGATTTCTTTTCCAATTACAATTTTTTCCTTTTTTCTGATCTCATTTTTAAGTGGTAATAAATAAGCTTTATACTTTGAGTCCCACCAAATTGCTGTTTTCCAACTTGAACTACCAATTTTGGCATGCACCGGTAAACGCCCCCAACCCTGTTCCATACGCCCCATATATGATCGGATCTCTGCAGAGATCTCATCAGGCACTGTAACAAATATCCACGCCCCCTTCCCGCTATATTGCCAGGGCTTTGCCTCAAATGCATAAGGGATGGAAGCAGCGGTGTGGAGCATGGTGGATTTATGGATTCTAAGGTAGAGGAAATGGGTTAATTCGTCAATTCGTTAATTTGTCAATTCGTTAATGGAATGGGAGGTGGAGAGTTGGAGGAGTCTAGATTGGCTGAAGGATATACCAACGAATACCCATGTCATTTTGCAACCGCCTGGTCATCGGATATCTCTCGCGAAATCGAACACTTCCAAAACATGGCAACCCCAACCCTCCATACACAACAATTGAAGCGTAGCCCCCAATACCCTGGTTTCCCCAAATAAAGCCAAACAATCGCCCACCCCTTGGGATCAGCACATGGCGCTCAGCGACCTTCCGCCTAAGCGTGGTTGGCACTTCTGGACATCCAAACATTTGCACATCTGCACATTTGCACATCTGCACATTCCCATCACCACATCCTAACAAAAATCCCCCCTCTTTCCCTCACCTTTCTTTATCTTTGCCGAAATTTTACCTTACGGTTTTATGAATATCCAGACAATTGAAGATGTCGTGATAAAGTTTGCCGGCGATTCCGGAGATGGAATGCAGCTTACCGGCGGACAGTTTACCAACAATACAGCTCTCCTCGGGGCCGATCTGGCAACCTTTCCGGACTTCCCGGCAGAGATTCGCGCACCTATAGGCACTTTGCCCGGCGTTTCGGGCTTTCAGTTGCACTTCGGTAGCCGCAAGATCTTTACCCCCGGCGACCATTGCGATGTGCTGGTGGCCATGAACGTGGCAGCCCTGAAAGTCAACCTGAACAACCTGAAAAAAGGGGCTATCGTGATCGTGAATACGGATGGTTTCGACCAGAAGAATATGCGACTTGCGAATGCTGAAACCAACCCGCTAGAGGATGGTACGCTGGATGGCTATATCGTGATCAAGATCGACGTAACTAAACTTACCCGCGAGGCGCTCAATGAGATCCAGATGGGGGTTAAGGAAAAGGATCGTTGTAAAAATATGTTCGTGCTTGGGTTCCTGTACTATATGTACAGCCGCACCCTCGATTCCACCGAGCGCTTCCTCAATGCGAAATTTGGCAAGAAGCCGGATGTATTGGAAGCTAACCTCCGCGCCTTGCGTGCCGGATATAACTATGCCGATACTACAGAAGTGTTTGCCTCACGCTATAAAGTGGAAGCCGCTAAACTGGAACCCGGTACCTACCGCTCGATCATGGGCAACGAGGCCGCTGCTATGGGTTTTGTGGCCGCAAGCCAGAAATGTGGCCTGCCATTGTTCTTAGGCTCATATCCTATTACTCCGGCATCCGACATTCTGCATTACCTTTCATACAATAAGAACTTTGGTGTGCGCACCTTCCAGGCCGAAGATGAGATCGCAGCCATTTGCTCTGCGATAGGGGCTTCGTTTGGCGGTCACCTGGCACTTACCACCACTTCAGGCCCCGGCGTTGCCCTTAAAGGTGAGGCGATGGGATTGGCGGTGATGCTCGAAATACCACTCGTGGTGGTAAATATTCAGCGTGCAGGTCCTTCTACCGGTATGCCGACTAAAACGGAGCAGGCCGACTTACTCCAGGCCTTATACGGCCGTAACGGGGAGTGTCCAATGCCTGTTATTGCGGCTGCACGTCCAAGCGACGCATTTGATGTTGCATTTGAGGCATGCCGTATCGCTATCAACCACATGTTACCGGTAATGATGTTGAGCGATGGCTATATCGCCAATGGTGCAGAGCCATGGAAATTCCCACAATCAGCAGACCTGCCGGAGATACCTGTAAAATTTGCTGATCCGATCACAGACGGTTCTACCTATAAACCATATGAACGCGACGAAAAACTGAGTCGTCCATGGGCTGTTCCGGGAACAAAAGGATTGGAACATCGTATCGGTGGTCTCGAAAAAGCTAACGTAACAGGAAATATTTCCTATGATGCAGAAAACCATGAATTCATGGTGAAACTGCGCGAAGAAAAAGTAGAACGTATCGCTGATTATATTCCATTACAAACCATCGAGAGTGGTCCTGAAAAAGGTAAAGTATTGGTGTTGGGATGGGGATCTACTTATGGCGCTATTCAAAGCGCGGTAAATCAATTGATCGCAGATGGATATTCAGTTGCACATGCACACGTGCGCTACTTGAAACCTTTCCCTAAAAATCTGGGAGAGATCC
>JAYRVB010000261.1:0-2514 GCA_041918775.1 Chitinophagales bacterium | reverse complement strand
GTGATCACATAATCCACCGGCTTATATTGTTGCCGGGCTTCACCATAATCGTATAAACTTTGATTCGGTGAAACCAGCGAATAAGTGCTCGCCACATTAATGATGTTACCATATCCCTGTCGCAACATCTGCTGAACAACGGCCTGTGTGATCTGCACCAAACCGGTAACGTTTACGTCAAGGCTCTTTTGCAATTGCGCGATCGGAAAATGTTCGAATCGGGTCAATTGTAGATCACTTTGCGTATTCGCTTCAAATTTGGCATCAATAGCGGCATTGTTGATCAACACATCTATCTTGCCAAATGATTTTACTACTTCCTGCACAGTATGCGCACAGGAGGTCAGGTCTGTAATGTCAGTGGTGCATGTGATAAAATGTTTACCATCCGTGAAATTATGCCACTGTGCCAACGCTTCATCCCTTCGGGATGTGTCGATATCGCACGCAGCCACCAATGCGCCTTGTTCCAGAAATGCTTTGGTGATGCCTTTCCCGATCAACCCATATGCACCGGTGATCAGTATCACTTTACCCGCTACTTGAAATGGTGTATTCATAAACACATATCTATTATTGTTCGTGATGCGGCTACTTGCTGACTGCTGAAGGCGCTGTGATCTGTATGCATATCGCAACGCATGAGAAAATCACTCAACTCCGAAACAAACAGATCATTCCGGTCAAATCCTTCGATTTGATGCGTGCGCATACCTGACTGGTCCTCAATGGTCAGCGTTGCCGCAAAGAAATCCAGCGTAATACTGCCTTGTTCAAATAAGAATCGATATTGTCGCCTCGGCGTTCGTTCTATGAGGTTCATATGCACACTTGCCATAACACCATTTGCATACGCGATCGTAAAATCTGCGATCGCTTCGGTTTCAATTTGCAGGAAGTCGGCATATCCATAGGTTTTATGGTAAGCTGACATAGGTGCTTGCGCTAACCAATTTACAATATCCAGATCATGACTTAAGGTGAGTGCTGCACCACCACCAAGTGAGCGCAATGCAACATAAGAAGTGCGATGATCTTCCCAGGGGTGCCAGTCGGGGAGATAACTACCCCAATAGGTATTCATGTGCAGCAATTCACCCATGCGTTTATCTTGAATGATCTGTTCTACAGTAAGCAGATGTGGATGATACCGCATCATATACGCCACCTGAACAACCAGATTTGATCCTGTCGCCATGCGGTTGATTACATCAAGTTGTTCAGTTGTATGCGATAAGGGTTTCTCTACCAACACGTGCATGCCTCTCTGCAAACACCATGTGACTGATTCCGCATGCATGGCTGTCGGATTGCAAATGATGGCACACACATGATCACCGGCTTGTATGTGATCAGGGGATACATGTATGTGCACCGCTTTCGGGTCAACAGTGCGCATTGGTAAATTATTTCTACGCAATACATGCACGTTCGTATAACCAAGTCGCAATAGATTATTAATGTGTCGCTCTCCAATGGAACCGGCACCGATCACTAATATGGGACTTTGTTTATCCATTAAAATCGAATGCAGGGTAGTTGTTGCATTTTTTTCTCTGCGGCCATAAAACTTTGGAGGTCATCAATATCTGCTGCATATGCCTGATCCACAATAAAGGGCAGAATATGTTTTCCACTCATGTGACCTTGCTCGATCACCGAAGTTTTGATCACATCCAAGGTGCCGATCTGCCAATACGTTTGTGGCAGCGATTGTCGCGGCATATTAAAAGGTTCGTCCATGCCTGGTACTGAAAGCAATGCTTGCATCGTATGTGTGTCGCTATTGAGGGTCCACATTTTATAGGGCGTAATGGGCGATGGTGTGATCACCCGCAACGAATCTGCCTGATTGCTCAACACCTGATCGATCGCCGAATCTATCCAACCTTCTACACGCAATGGTGATGTCGGTCGCAATTGCACCACCAGCTCCGGTCGATACTGTTCATATGTTTGATGCCAGCGTAATGCATGCATGAACACCTCAAGGTCTGTACTCGTATCTCCGGCTAATTCGGCAGGACGCATAAAGGGACATTCTGCGCCATATTTGACTGCTACCTCAGCTATGGCTGCATCATCGGTATTCACTACGATGCGCGTGATGCGTGTACTGCGTTGTGCAGCAAGAATGCTATACGCAATGAGTGGATGGCCAGACATCGGTCTGATATTTTTTCCTGGCAATCCTTTGCTGCCTCCTCTTGCCGGTATGATCGCTAGAATATCCATGCCGGGGTCAGGTGGATTTGAATTTCAATTTATGACGTTGCACTTCTTCTACAGGCAATATTTCCTGCGTTTTATACTGAAGGGCTTCATAGGTATGTTGCAGATCGCGCACCAGCTTTTGCAAACCTGGAACCTCCAAACTGGCTGCATGATCAGTACCCTTCCAGGTGCGGTCTTTGGTGAAGTGTCGCTCGATCCATCGTGCGCCTAAGGTATAGGCAGCTACATCTGCAGCTATGCCTAAATGGTGACCGCTAAATCCGATTTCTTTTACCCGTT
>JAYRVB010000260.1:0-8585 GCA_041918775.1 Chitinophagales bacterium | reverse complement strand
ATTGGTGGTATTTCGCCACTGGTTCAGGCCGATCAATCGCCTGTCGAGGAATTCGAAGGTCATGCGACCACCGCGAACCAAAATGGGGCGTGCATTACCCAGATCATCTTTTGGCAGAACCGATTTGAACTTTAATTCGCCATAGGCCTGAATGAAGGTGAACGGGTTCCAGTCGCGGTTGTCAATAGCAAACTGACTATTATACCTACGTGAATCCTGAAATTCCACAGTGGCGCCTAAAAATCCGAGACGCTCTTCAAAGCCGAAGTAAGCCCTGCTTTTGAATAGTACCGGGACGTCTTCGCTGAAAGTGGGGGAGCGACGGATATCGTTTTGACGGTATTCGGTGCGGTTACGCATATCCAGACCTACATTGATCCAATCTACAGATTGAAGTCCGCTGAAGCCTAAGGCCTTCAGGTCGCGTACATAATTAGGTGGATCGCTTTCGCGCTTGGTGCCATATGACCCCGGCTCGAAATAGTAGGTGGTAGTAGTAGCGGCAGTTTTTGGTGCCGGTGTGCTTACCTGCTGGGCAAACGATCCAAGGCTGAGCAGTGCAATGCTTGTGGTAATGGCGAGTTTGATGTGCATAGAAAGGGCAAAGGTCAAATTATCTGTGCAATTTTCCTGTGATGAAGGGTACAATCTGTTGACAGAGTGTTTTTCGGGTCAACAGGACGCAAATATAAGTAAATCTATCAAATTAGTAGATTAATAGAAAAAATATTTTCCCTATTGGGCTATGTATCTAAGCCAAATGCATCAGGATCATCGCAAATCAGGGTCGATATCCTTGTTCCGATTGCGTTTAGGTGCATAGTCCGCAAGATCAACCGGCTTATACGTCCATTATAAAGCCGCCGAAAATTTCTCTAATCCTGCATTTATAGCTCACCACCCCCTTCGTGCCCATTCGTGCATTCGTGGCTTAATCCCCATTCGTGCATTCGTGGCTAACCCCCATTCGTGTTCATTCGTGCATTCGTGGCTTAAACCCCATTCGTGCATTAGTGGCCATAACCCCATTCGCGTCTTCATGACCTCCCCAGCATGCCACATCACAAAGCATACACGGAAAGCCCAACATCCCATTTTTTATTATGTGTACTTTACTCCTTTCATTGTTGATGCACTTCCGCAATGCCTATTGAAAACTTTCATAAACGCATTTTGAAAATTGTTCCGCTATATTTACCATGGCATACCTAAAATGACATGAAGAATTTAACACTCTGGTACTGGATAGTATCCCTCCCATTTTTAGCATTTATGGTGTTTAGCTCCATTCCTGACGCCACGCTAGATCCAAAAGCAACTGCTTTCATGCAGGAAATGGGCTATCAGGATTATTTCACTCGATTTATTGGAATTGCTAAACTATTGGGCGTAGCGGTAATATTATTGCCCTTACCGATCAAGATCAAAGAGTGGGCATATATGGGACTTGCCTTCGATTTGATCGGGGCCTTTGTGAGCGTATTAAGTGTATTTGGTTTTGATCCGGGAGTATTGATGATACCGGCGGCGCTTATACTGTTATTTATTTCCTATTACCTATTGCTCAGGAAGCGGAAGGCGATGTGATCACCTAACTTTCATTTTACTTTACCGTTCCTTAAATGAGGATACTGGCAATTCCGACCTTACATCAAACAATGTATCGTTCAATGCCATTTCTTCAATACTGATGGCTTCATAGGTGATCACAAAGGCGCGACTACGTTTTACCATTTTTAAATAGGGCGCGCTGCATGCTGCATAATACAGATCCATGTGCGAAAACACATGATTGTCGAAATGCGATGAAGGAATATAATACTCCGGAGCGTAATAGAATTCCATAGTGTCTTTAGGCATCTCAATACTGAAGTAATCACATTTCTTACCCAGGATGCTTGCTTCTTTACGTTTGTGTACGGTGTTTGTCACTTCGTTTTCATCTGTAGTGCAATCATCGATAAATAAGGTATCAACACCCTGCATCCAGGTGTACTGTTTTGCCACCGAGTCTAAATAGATCACCCAGGTGCGGGGTTCGCCCGTAAACTCTATCCGATATTGGTCGTTTTTGAAGTAAATCACCAGAGAATCACCTAATCCATCTTGTACATATTTAAGATATGGACTATTATTTGGAGAGGTAACACTCGTTCTGTAAACGATTCTACCTTCAAATATTTTTTTGTCTTCAGATTTTCCTGAAAGGCAAAGCAATGCACATAATAGGCAAACAAGTGTTTTCATGGCGGGTTATTTTTATGGTTTTTTAATGGCTTGCTCGAAAGCATTTTGTCCACCAACAAAAGGTATGCTGATACTCGAACCATTCAGATCTATCATCAATTGCGTTCCCGGATCCGGCCACAGGGTAAATTCCCTATCGGTGGAAAATATCATCAATGCGATCTGCTGACCTTTGGGTATGATCTGATCATCAGGCATCAGATCAAATTGTACATCGTAGTATACGCCTGCCTGTATCGCTTCACCCTGATTGATGGATTGGTGATTTTGTGGATCAGCCCATCCACGGGTGATGATATTTTCATAGATCTCTGTTTCTTTTTCATCTTCCCATGGCAATGCCACCAGCCAGACAGATAAATTCGCCGCCGGCTTATCGGCAGTCATGCGAATGCGCACCTGTGGTACACCGGATATGCGTAAGTCGTTTTGTAAGGTGGGTGTAATAAAAAGTAATCTGTGATCCGATTGTTTGAGGTCTGTCAGCTCTTCTCCGGTAAAATGATGATCATCGGTCAGGGTATCTATTTGCTTATCAGCTGCGGGCTGCAAAACCAATGTCCCGGTATTGTTTGCACCACTGGTTGGGTACAAGGTTACCATTTGTGCTTCTGCATCAGGATATGCATTATAGGCTGTAGGTGTACTTTGGTATTCGCGCACGATCTGCACGGGACTGTCATTTTCAACCCCATTGTCCACTCCATGTAAATAATGTGTGAACCACCTGTTCATCATCGTAAGCGGAGGGTCTCCACCATGATCATCCTGATGATAATATAGTTGTACAGGAATGCCTTTTTCCTTTGCAGCTACATAAAATCGATAGCTCTGTTCGGTCATCACATTCCAGTCGTTAAATCCATGAGCCATGATCATTGCAGCATGCATGTGGTCGATCCGATTGAGATAATCTCTCGACGCCCAAAAGGCATTAAAATCACCGGTCGCCCGATCGTGATTTTTTACCAATATGCTGTCGCGTACAACCTGATCATTTCTTTTGCGCTTCGATTTATCACCTGAATTGATGAAATCATACAACACATCCACATCCTCGCCTAAATATCCACCCGGCGAACGCACTAATCCATTGGAACGATAATATTGATAAAAAGAAGTTACCGGCGCAACCGGAATGATCGCTTCCAAACCTTCTACGCCTGTGGTAGCCGCAGCTATACATAAAGTACCATCATACGATGTGCCGGTCATCCCCACTTTCCCATTGCTCCAGAATGCAGTTACTTCCGTATATCCGGTGCGTGTAGAATATCCTTTGGCGCGACCACATAACCAGTCGATCACGGCCTTTGGTGCGAGCGATTCATTTTCTCCACCAATGGTGGGTGCGCCATCCGACAAACCGGTGCCGGGAGAAGATGAGTAAACAACAATATATCCTCTCGATACCCAGGTAGGATCCATTGAAAAAGATACCAATGGTCGTTTGGTTCTAGTGCCCAGACTGGTGTGTTTACGCTTTTTGGGTACTTCACCTAATTCATGTTTCACCGGCCAGAAAGTATTGCGTGAGGAAAGACCGAGTAATGCCCATATTTTTAATCCATAGTAAGGACTTGATGTATAAATAACCGGTAATTGTAAATTACCCGCTTGTGTTTGCACCGGTCGCGTTACAAATACGTGCATCCTGTCGAGTCTGCCGTCGCCATCAGAATCGAAAGAAGTTTCCACCCATAATTCCTCCTTGATCCAATTAGCAGGGTCTCTGAATTCCGGAACGATCTGCGCTTCTCCATTTTGAATGATCGGTTGCACCTGTTGCGCAGAGAGTGCGTGTGCGCACATTATGCCAAGGCAGGTAATACTGAGGGCAATTAATTTATACATGTTGAAACTTGAATTGGTAAACATAGACCTTACAAAATTACAATTTCCCGCTGGCGGATTTGCCTGCACGTTGAACAAATGCGCTACGAACACAACACTAAAAACCAATACACTGATCGCTATTCGTCATTCAGCGAATCGATACCTTGTTGCCTGAGCTTTTCCAAAGCATCCCGCATGGTTTGCACCTGTGCTGCCGGATGCCCCTCCCAGCCGATCACCTCGCCTAAAACCCTGAACGGATGTTGCGAGCGAAAAGATTGCGTGGGATTGCCCGGAAATTTTTTATCGGTCAGGTCCGGATCGTTCTCGATCTCACCTGTCGGCTCCACTACATAAATGCGTCCAATGCCATCACCAAGTGCAAGCTCAGCACCCCATATCGCCGCATCGAGCGTGGCGGTCAGGAAAATATATTTAGCCTGTTTCTGCTTCCCGTAATTGGAAGTATACCCGGGCTCAATAAGATCACCCGTCTGCAATGCTGCTTTCGTTCCGTGAAAATAGGTTTGTGCAAATGGTTTTGGCGTTTTTTCCATAAAACGAAATTGCAGAGGATGGATAAAATTGATAAAATACTATGTAGCGTGAAGATACGTATCGTCCGGGATTTTCTAACATGCATGGGTTTTGAATCCTACATGACCAATTGTATTTGCCTTATACAAGGTTGAGACACTTATCGTAAGTATTTTGTGGGAAAATGACCTGAACTGTTTTATGTAGACACCCCGAAATTTCGCCCACATATATTAGCTTGTTCCCTGATCCGGTATGATTTCAAACTCCACATGCTGAAATATCTGCAATCTTACAGCTTTGTCGCTTGCATGAAAGTTATTGAGTTATTTTACTGTTATGTCATTTGCGCTAAATCGAAACATTATCCTGCCAACCTTATGTCGCACCTACAGGGCTTGTGTATTTTTGTTGCTTTTTGGTGAGTGCAATGTTGCCCCTACAGGGCTTGGGTTTTTTTGCATTGATGCTCATTTTTCATTTTTCCTCATTTCTCTCTCCTCTCTCTTTTTTAAGAACCCCTCAGTTAATTCATTTGCCGATATACCATTCACGCGCACAACAAGCGATACAGGACACTGCCTGAGGCTTCGATAAGCAATATCTCCTGCAATTGTCGTTTGAGGCTCGAGCTTGTTCTTTTTTACTAAATCTTGTGTTGTAGCTGTATCACTGTCTGAATCACGGATTACGCGGATTGGACGGAATACCCGGATTGGGGAATTTGGAATGGAGCGTTCGGAGGTAGGGTTACATGCATTAGGTATTCGTCGGACCCTTCTGCATTCCATTAACTATCGGGAGAGCGCAACACCATCCCACCAAAGCGGAATCAATCCATCAGCACATCAGCACATTTGCACATCGGCACATTTGCACATCCCCTGTATTTGCCCCTCCCCCCTCCCCTGTGCACAACTCACTTGGCAAAAGGCAGATTCTTTTTACTTTAGTCCTACAAACAAACCCAATAATATGTTAAAGACCCTTTGCCTGTGTGTGAGCGCCATGTTGCTTACAGCGGGAACCTTTGCCCAAACGGTGATCAAGGGAAATGTTTCTGATCTTGAAGGAGGCTCCCTGCCGGGTGCTACCGTCATTGAGAAAGGGACAACCAATGGTACCGTTACTGATCTGGATGGCAATTTCACCATCAACCTTACTCAAACACCCGCAACGCTCGTGTTCAGTTACATTGGCTTTGCGAATCAGGAGATCGAAGTTTCTGCACAAACAACCCTGCGTGTGGTGATGGAATCAGGTTCATACAACCTGAGTGGTGTGGAAGTTGTAGGTACACGCAGCCTCAATCGCTCTGCAACGGAAAGTATGTCGCCCATCGACATTATCGACGTGCAGGCGGTAACTACGGCAAACGGACAGCTTGACCTGAATCAACTGCTCCAGTTTACGGCACCTTCCTTTAACTCCAACCGCCAATCCGGTTCTGATGGTGCCGATCATATAGATCCGGCCACTTTGCGCGGACTAGGTCCCGACCAGACATTGGTGTTAGTGAATGGCAAGCGCTATCACCAATCTGCACTCATCAATATTTTCGGAACACGTGGTCGCGGAAATACCGGTACCGATTTAAATACCATTCCTGCAGCGGCTATCGAACGCATAGAAATATTGCGCGATGGTGCCTCTGCACAGTACGGTTCTGATGCGATTGCCGGTGTGATCAATATTGTATTGAAAGACAATGTGGATGAATTCAGCGGTAACCTGAATACCGGTGCACACATGGCGCAATATAATAATGAAGAAGGTGCATTGGACGGACAAAATTTGCAACTCAATGGAAATTATGGCTTTAAGATCGGTGAGGACGGTTTCATAAATGTGACTGCCGATTATAATTACCGCGGCCATACCAATCGCGCGTATTTTGAAGGTCCAGATTTTCCTGCACTTTCTGATTATCGCAACCAATTCGGAGATGCGGAGATCGCTAATTTCTCCAGCTGGTTCAATATGCGCATGCCGATCAGCAATACCGCACATGTGTATGCATTTGGTGGTATGAGCAGTCGCCTGGTGAATGCTTATGCATATACCAGGTCAATCACCGGCGATAATGCCAATGCTACCCGCGTAGATACTTTGATCTATCCAGAGGGTCGCTTCGATCCGATCATTGCTTCTGTGGTAAAAGACAATTCTTTTTCAGCAGGTATCCGCGGTGATGTGAAAGGATGGGATGTTGACCTGAACAATACCTTCGGTAGTAATTCCATGCATTATTTTGGTCGCAACACCCTCAATGCTTCTATGGGTATTAATTCACCAACCGAATTTGACGATGGTGGATTTGGCCTCGTGCAAAATACGACCAGCCTGGATTTTTCGCGTTTTTATGCGCAATGCCTCAATGGCATGAACGTGGCATTTGGTGCCGAGTATCGCGTAGATAATTATACTATTTTTGCCGGAGAAGAAGCATCTTGGGCAAACTATGGTGCCTTGTATATCGATGGCACGGATACGATCGTGCGTCCCGGCGGCGCACAAGGATTCCCCGGTTTCCAGCCAGGTGATGAAACCAATGAGTACCGCAGCAATATCGGGGCGTATGTCGACCTCGAAGCTGACCTTACAAAAGATTTCGCTGTAAGCCTTGCTGCGCGTTATGAAGATTATTCTGATTTCGGAAATACACTCACCGGAAAATTTGCTTTCCGCTATGCGATCGGTAAAAATTATGCAATCCGTGGTTCTGCCAGCACAGGTTTCCGTGCACCGTCATTGGCGCAGGTGTATTTTAGTTCGACATACACTAACGTAGAAGCAGGTGTGATTGTAGATGAGGTGATCGCCGACAATAAAAGTGTGATCGCCCGCGAATTAGGTATTCCTGAATTAAAGGAAGAAACCAGTCTGAATGCCAGCATCGGCCTCACAGCAAAGCCGGTAAGCGGATTAAGCTTAACACTGGATGCCTACTATGTAACCATCAACGATCGTATCGTATTGACAGATGGTTTCGGTACGGATGATGATGTGATCGGCGGTGTATTGGAAGACCTGAATGTTGGTTACGCACGATTCTTTACCAATGCGGTAAGTACAACCACTCAAGGTTTGGATGCGATTCTTTCTTATCGCTTCTATATGGGCAATAATACGCTCACACTTACCTATGCAGGTAATTTCAACAGTATGACCATCGATTCTGTATACACCAACGACTTATTGGCCGGTAAAGAACAGAACTACTTCAGCGATCGCGAGCGCCAGTTTTTGTTAGCGAGCGCGCCACCGGTGAAAATGCATGTGAATGTGGAGTATGCTACCAATAAACTCAACGTGAATGCACGTGTCAATTATTTCGGTGAGATATCGCTCATCAACTACAGTGGTAATCCATACACCTATAGTCCGAAAACAACTTTGGATGCCAGTATAGGTTATGATGTAAGCAACAACATGCATATCACCGTAGGTGCGGCGAATATCCTCAACGCTTACCCTGATCCAACCGATCCATTTGAAACAGAAACCGGCGGTGCCTGGGATGCTGTGCAAATGGGCTTCAACGGAACCTTCGCCTTCGCGAAACTCGGATTTACCTTCTGATAGAACCGGGAATATTGTTTTTAGAAAGAGCGGCTTTTTGAGTCGCTCTTTTTTTGTGCGGTGGGGGGAGACATGTGTTCATGTGCGCATGTGTTCGTGTGTTCATCCCGCATAGGCGGGATGTCGCTGCGCTCCATGTGCGTATGCAGAAATGTGCGTATGTGTTCGTGTGTGCATGTGTTTTTGAGCGAGAACCATGCTCACGATGGCAATCGTGGTGCGGTGGTGCGGTAGTGCGGCGGTGCGGTGGTTGATTTGTGTTCATGTGTTCATCCCGCATAGGCGGGATGTCGCTGCGCTCCATGTGCGTATGCAGAAATGTGCGTATGTGTTCGTGTGTGCATGTGTTTTTGAGCGAGAACCATGCTCACGATGGCAATCGT
>JAYRVB010000259.1:0-2045 GCA_041918775.1 Chitinophagales bacterium | reverse complement strand
GAATCAATCGATAATTTTACAGAGCATTCGATAGAAACAACCGTTAAAGACATGATGAAGGCACATAATATCGGAATGGGTGAGATCATGCCGCTCCTGCGCATTGCCTTGGCAGGTGTTTTGCAGGGACCTCCCGTTTTCGCTATGATGGATGTGCTGGGCAAAAAAATTTCTGTCGATCGCTTGCGCAAAGCCTTAGAAAAATTTAATACCTTTCACTAAAATTTGCATTACCCTATGCCTAAGAAGAAGCCATTGCAGGGCAAACCGGAAGTTCACAAAGACCTCGACGGTTTTGAAATGGATATCAACGAGTTTGGTGAGATCACCACGAATACCGACGTTGATAAACTCAACACCTTTCTGAACAAAAATGTCGATGATAAAAAGTTCCGCGGGCTGGACAACCTACCGTACGCCAAGTCTGGAGATGATGAGGAAGAGGATGGCGAGAATGCCGCAAACGACAATGATCTGAATGAGATCGCCGACGAGTTTGAGGAGTTCCGTCAATTCAATGACAAAGACTTCAAAGACGAGTTCGACTTTGATGAAAAGGACGAAAACGACGAATACTTCAACGAAACCAAGCATGAATACGAAGCATTCGAGGACGAGGAGGATGAAAAAACTAAAGATGACGACGAGGATGATGATTTTGACGATGAAGAATTCCTTGATGAATATGCAGATGACTATGGTGAAGAGGACAGCTACAACTTAGATGAAGGAGATTTTGACGACAAGTATTGATCTGACCAAAACAGTGTTTCTCAATATCACTGAGGCTGCGCGGCAAACGCAGCCTTTTTTTATGTCAAAAAGCCAGGTAAAAATCCTTGGTCAATGCCCGATAGGCCTCGCTGAACCCTTCGCCATTTTCACTATACATATACAAGGTATCTTCAATCAATGGTTGCGCGGTCAAAGAAAATGCCAGTAAACTCCGCTTCTCAGGTTTGCCTTTTTTTGTGATCAGTCGCGTGTGGCGTATCAGATATGCACCTGCCTGCTCCATGAGCTGAATAAAGCGTTCCCCTTCCTGCACAGGCAGTATCACCGCACTTATACCATTCGGATGCAATCGCCTGCACATCAATGTCGCTAAAATGGCATGTGGAAGTGATTCCGTATCTCTCGCCAGTTTCCTTCCGGTATCATCCACCGGGTATCCTTTAGTATAGTATGGCGGATTACTTACAATGACATCATACTGCTGCACCTGCTCGGTCAGGTAGTCGGCAACGTCTGCGCATATCACTTCTATGCGATCGCTCCAGGGACTTGCAGCTACATTTCGCTGAGCCACTTCTGCAGCTTTTTTGTCTAACTCAACAGCTTGAATTTTAGCTTGCACGGATCGCTGCGCCAACATAAGGGCGATCAGTCCTGTGCCCGTGCCAATGTCGAGTACAGTGGCCACATTATCAGGCATTTGCACCCACGCACCCAATAGCACCCCATCTACACCTACCTTCATAGATACCTCCTCCTGATCGATGCTGAACTGCTTGAATGCGAATGTAGACATGTCACAAAAATCTTAAAAAATTAGGTGCTTTGGGGTTCACTGACTATTTTTATAGACTAAATACTATCGTATGAAAAAACTCTTACTCCTCTTATGTGCGATACCTGTGATACATCATGCACATGGTCAGCTTGCCGTTACACCTGAACCGAATGATACGGTGTTTGTGTATTCTCTCGCCGGCCCCGGTATTGTCGTTTCTGACATTGTACGCAATTGTGCGCCCGATGCATCCGCCTTTTTTAACTCTACTGATGCCAACGTGGGTATTGAGAACGGTATCTTATTGTCAAGCGGCTTGAGCGCGAATGCGCAAGGTCCAAATAATGCAGGATCCAGTTCAGGTTATATGGACTACCCGGGGGATGCCGATCTTGATCTACTTTCAGATTATCCCACTTATGATGCCTGTATCATTGAATTCAATATGACCGTAATGGCGGATACCCTCAAACTGAACTATGTGTTTGGCTCTGAGGAATATCCTGAGTATATCCTGTCAGGTTTTAATGAT
>JAYRVB010000258.1:0-4105 GCA_041918775.1 Chitinophagales bacterium | reverse complement strand
TCACATCCAATGTGGTAGAAATACGTCTATCTGCGAAATCATCTAATCGGGGTTGATAATAGGTAGTACTTACGATCGATACTTTATCATTCGGCGTTAAGGTGTATGAAATGTAACTACTCATCCGGTGGTTGTTCTGTTCAGCGATCTCACCCGGATTTGCTTCGATCTCATACATGTATAATGACGCTACATATAATCGGAAAGTATCTGTGCCGAACACTTTAAAGCGAGGCCCGGTACCCGCAAGGAATCGATAATCAATCGCCAGTGGTTCATTATACTGCCCTTGCACAAAGCCCTCCCATACAAATCGATCACGGATCTTGTAATTGTATCGGACATGTTGGAATCCGCTATTGACGAAGCGCTCCGTTTCGTTTACCTGTACTGTAGCCACATCTGTAAGCAACAACAACAGGCTCTTCTTCGTTTTATACTGAATATGCAAATTCGTTTGCAATGAAACGAGCATATCGTTGTTCTTGTTGGCATAAAAAGATAATTCGCCACTCCCCGACCATCCGGTCGTATCCGTTTTAATGCGTTTATCTTCGATGTTAATGACTTGCGCTTGTGCCCACATGCCAACCAGGATGAGGACACCACAAAGGGTGATCTTGTGAAACATAGGTTATTCGGTAATGATAACAGGGAGATGTAAGGAATTGATACGATGGTTGATCTGCGCAATCTGTACCTGCTTGATCTGCGTATAGATAGCCAATTGTGCCTCTATCTGACTGCGGAGGTCTGCAAACACCAATTGCTGGTTTACGGAAGGTTTAAAGTGCCCGGAAGATGCTGCATTGTATAAGCCTGCCAGCTTATCATTGAGTTTAATGCCATAATTCAGCATATCCTGGTTGCTTTTGTTTCGTGTTTCGTATAGTGTATTCAATACGGCATCCAGATCGCCTTTTACCACTTGCACACTGTCTTTTAAATCTTGTGGCGCCAGGGTATCCAATCGATTCATATAAGTATCGAGTTGCTGTTTCAGCGATTGGATGTCGCGAATACTCTTTTGCGTGGTATTGAATAATGCCAACACTTCCATGAGAAAAACATGTTGTTGCGTATAATCCTCAGTGGTTGCCGATGAATTTGGATCGGTGAGCACCTTGAATGCACGCTCTTGTGTTTGATCTCCATAGGTAAACCTTACCAGGTACTGCCCGGGAGCAGCACTTGGTCCACCGGGTACACCGTTCCATAAAAACATGCCGTCAATCTTTTCACCACCCGGGTAACTCAGGTCCCAATTAAAATGATTCAATCCTTGTTTTATACTGAGTTTCTTCTGCTCATTCTGCTCTGTGGTGCTAAAGGAACGAACTTCCTTTCCTGTATGATCCAGAATAGTGAGTGTAGCTGCATACAAAGTATCCTTGCCGCTTGTCGTGCGCATTTTGGGTATCCAGAAATTGCAGACCATACCGGGAAGTGGATTTTTACCAGCATTTTGCGGATGCTCATTCTGCCATCCACTGATCAGATAGGTATCACGAACCGGTAAAACATGAAATACTCCGGCTTGAAAGCGCGTATTGATCTCCTGCAACACACTCAGGTCATCGATCATCCAAAATCCGCGACCTTGTGTGGCAACGATCAGATCATTTTGCTTGATCGTCATATCTGTGATCGGCACGATCGGTAAATTCTGTTGAAATGGATACCAGTGTGCGCCATCGTCGTAGGAGATATATAAACCATACTCTGTTCCGCAATACAGCAGTCCTTCTCGCTGATGATCAGCACGCAGCACACGTGTGAAATGTGTGGGAGCAATTCCCTGCGTGATCTTTTTCCAGGTAGTTCCATAATCATAGGTTACAAAAAGGTATGGTGTAAAATCATCCTTTTTATAGCCGGTTGCCGCCACATACAATGTACCTTTTCTTGCCGGATCGGCTTCAAGGGCATTGATCTGTGTAAATGGTGGTAATTCTGCCGGGGTGATATTTTTCCAATCTGCACCATCGTTGCGAGTTACATAGATAAGGCCATCATCACTTCCGGTGTACATCACGCCCTTTTCCACAGGTGATTCCGCAAGCGAGAAGATGGTGCAATATACTTCCACACCGGTATTATCCTTTGTAATGATCCCACCACTGGGTTGTTGCTTCGTTTTATCATTGGTGGTCAGATCAGGCGACATAGCAGTCCAGGTAGTCCCATTATCCTCCGTATAAAAAAGCACATTACCTGCTGCATATAATCTTTTAGGGTTATGTACGCTGAATAACAATGGGAAATTCCATTGGAATCGGTATTTCTGTGCATCAGCACCTTGTCCGATCGGATCATTGGGCCAGACAGTAATATTGCGTTCGTCGCCCGTTTCATGATTCAGGCAACCGATAAATCCGGAATAATTTCCACCGTACACAATTTCCGGATTCAGTGGGTCGGCTACGATATAACCGCTTTCAAATCCGGCGGTAGGTTCCCAATCGCCGCGGTTGATCTCGCCATATTTCCCTCTGTGTGCGATACGCAGCGATGTATTATCCTGTTGAGCGCCTAGTATACGATAAGGCACTGCATTATCCGTACTGACACGATAAATTTGAGCAGTAGGTTGATTGTGATAGGTAGACCAATTTTTTCCTGCATTAAAACTCACCTGTGCACCACCATCATCAGCAATGATCATGCGCTGGTTATCTTTAGGGTCGATCCATAATTGATGATGATCGCCATGCGGGGTGGAGATACTATTGAAATGCGCACCACCATCAGTACTTTTCCAAAATTCCACATTCAACACATAGATCACTTGCGGGTCTTTGGGATCGCAATGTATTTTACTAAAATACCATGCCCGTTGACGCACATTCGGATCATCGGATACTTTTGTCCAGGATTTACCGGCATTCACACTTTTAAATACGCCACCTTTTTTCGATTCAATGATCGCATAATATATCTGTGGATCAGATGCGCTGATGGTAACACCAATAATACCGAGTGTATCAGTAGGCAGTCCATCCTGTTTGCTGAGCTCCTGCCATGTTTTTCCGGCATCCGTAGTTTTATACAAGCCTGAACCCGGACCACCACTTTCAAGCGCGTATGGACTTCTCTTCACTTGCCAGAAACCGGCGAGTAGAATATTTGGGTCACCCGGATCCATAACCAGATCACAGGCGCCGGTCCACTCATTCACATACAGGATCTTTGCCCAGGTTTTACCACCATCAGTAGTTTTAAAAACACCCCGTTCGGTATTCGGGCCAAATAGGTGTCCTTGTGCGGCACAGTACACTGTATTCGGATCTTTCGGATGGACGGCGATCTGCATGATATGTCGCGTATCCTTTAATCCGATGAATTCCCAGGTTCTTCCACCATTTATGCTTTTCCACATGCCGAAACCTTCACTTACATTCCCCCGCATCGTGTTTTCACCCATGCCTACATAAATGACATCCGGGTCTGACTGGCTCATGGCGATGGCTCCTACCGAGCCTCCGAAAAAGCCATCAGAAATATTTTTCCAATTAGCGCCGCCATCTACAGTCTTCCAAACACCACCACCGGTTGCACCAAAATAGAATACCTGTTTTTCAGTAGGATGTCCTACCACAGCCGTACTCCTGCCGCCCCGCCATGGACCGATCTCGCGAAAGGTTACCGCATTGGTAATAGCGGTGTCAAATGGCATGACCACGGCCTCCTGTTTATTCTTTTGAGCAAACAGCGTGGACGCCAAAGAGATACCCAATAAGATCAGTGTTGTTCTTCGAAACATAAAGATGAGCTTGGAATGGATACGAAATACGGAAATGCAAACGGATATTCAAAGCGCAGACCCCTCCGGACATTTTTATACAACAAAAACTCGCCGTATATTTGCCCCGGAGAGATGGCAGAGCGGTCGATTGCGGCGGTCTTGAAAACCGTTGAGGTGAGAGCCTCCGGGGGTTCGAATCCCTCTCTCTCCGCCAACCCAATGATGTGCAGCCTACCGAAGGCTGCATTTTTAATGCAATAAACCCATGGCAAGCTCGCTTGACTTGGGTTTATTGCATTAAAAATGCAGGTGAGCTTGCGAACGGCTGCAAAGCTTTGGGTTGAAGCCCCCAACACAAGG
>JAYRVB010000257.1:0-11218 GCA_041918775.1 Chitinophagales bacterium | reverse complement strand
TTCGCAGGTGAGCTTGATGATCCAATAATCGTATTCGCCGTAATTCGGTGTGAATTTTTCGAGTCCGACATCGGAGGTGGATTCGCCGCAAGCGGCAAAGCTGCCATCCTGTGTGGCGATGATGGTTCGCGGCAGATCAACGCCATAACCGCCATAATTTACCTGCCAGAGGATATCGCCTGTACTTTCATCAATTTTTTTCAGCCAATAATCCCAATCATAACTTTCCTCTTCCAGATCGCCACTGAGGGGTGAATAAGATCCGCTTCCGAGAAAATAATTTCCGTCATTCATAATAGAGGCGCATTCAAGCCTGTCGCCCATGTCACCGCCAATCGTATTTTGCCAGAGGATATTGCCATCAGCGTCGGTCTTTACCGCCCAGCCATCCTGCATACCGGTGATAGGTTCCGTAACGTCTCCATTTGCGCTCGTTACCGTGAAGCCTGCAAAAACAAAATTGCCTGCAGGATCTATGCCGATATCAAATAATTCATCCACATCATTTCCGCCATAGGTTTTATTCCAAAGCGGATTACCTTCCGCATCTAATTTGAGCACCCAATAATCTTCAATGCCCAACATAGGCGCTGTGTGATCAATATCTGTAGATTCGGAAGTACCGCCACAAATGAAAGAGCCGTCTTCCAATTCGAGAATAGCGTGTAATCTATCTTCAGCTGAACCACCTATGGTATTTTGCCACAGGAGTTCGCCGGCTGCATTTAATTTAAAAACGAAGTAGTCCATACCACCGAGACTATCTTCTGTTTTATTTCCGCTGATCCCACTATTGGAAAAGCCTCCAAAAATATAGCCCCCATCTGCTATTTGATGTAAGGTGAAAATATAATCCTCCTTATCGCCACCTACAGAGGTTTGCCATTCGATATCGCCATTGGCATCTGTTTTTACCACCCAGCAATCGCGTGCACCATAATTTTCTGTGGTTTTATTTCCGGATATCCCCGACTCAGCCCAACCGCCCATGATATAACCACCGTCGGCAGTTGGCACGCAGCGATAACATTGTTCGCGCAAATTGCCACCATAAGATCGTTCCCATTCTACCTCGCCGAAAATATCCAGTTTGATCACCCAATAATCATACTGCCCGTTTGAAGGTGCTGTTTTATTTCCGCTTACATCTGATTCAGAAAATCCACCCAGAATAAATCCACCATCAGGTGTTTCCACAATGGAGCGACATTCGTCCCAGGCATCGCCACCGATATTCAATTCCCATTCAATTTGTGGAACGATCTGCGCAGTAGCAACAAAGCCACTACAGCATGCGGCATGTAAGAGGAGCGTTTTCATGTTTTATGCGGGATTTGCCATTATTCAAATATACAACCCGAAATAAAAGTAAGCAAATCGAAGATTCAGGCGATGTGCACACCGGTGACAAAGCGATCTTTTCCCTGCATATCGCGCAGGATGCGGATACTGCTGAAATGCGCTGCGTGCAACAATTCGGCCACTGCTGATGCGTGTGCAGCATGTACTTCGAACCAAAGTTGCCCATCGAGTAAAGTGCCGGCCAGCGTGATCATACGCCGATAAAAGATCAACACATCTGTTTCAGGTGTAAATAAAGCGAGATGCGGTTCGTGATCGAGCACATGCGCATGCATCTCTTTTTTTTCTGAGGGATGAATATAGGGAGGATTGGAAACAATCAATTGATAACGCTGTGCGGTGATGCCTGCGGATGGTTCAAACACATCCTGTTGAACAAACTGAATATCCGTTTGATACTTTGCGGCATTTTCACGCGCGATCGCCAATGCTTCATCTGATACATCCCATGCTGTGAGTTGCGCATGCGGAAATTTTCTTTTCATTGCGATAGGTATACAGCCGCTACCGGTGCCAATATCCAAAATGCGCATTGCTGCGTTGCGGTTTTCGCGGATGATATATTCCACCAGTTCTTCGGTTTCCGGACGTGGAATCAACACTGCGGGGCTCACCTTCAACACAAGGTCCATAAACCATGCGCGACCGAGTGCATATTGCAAGGGTATACCATTTTTTAAAGCTGTGCTGAGCATTTCCCATTCGTGCAATAGTGTTGCTGATAATGCTTCCTGTGTCTGCAACAATTGTTTACCAAATATTTCTTCTGCAGCTACGCGCGCAATTGCTTTTGCTTCAATCGCATCATACTGCGTGAGCAATTCAGCTTGCAATTTTTGCATGCAGGTAGTACCGGTGATCATCATTGCCGGATAGTATACAAATGCGCGATCAAATTGGTGCGCAGTAAGATCAAATAAAATAATTGAAATAGGTATGGAGATATTCCTGTATGTGTTTTACATGATCACCGCAACCGGTGCTGCATGCTTTCAATTCATTCAGATGTTCACCGAGGGGCAGTAAATAATTATGGAGTTGTTCGTGTTCCTCCCCCTTCATGGTGCATTTATCGAAAATTTCCTGATAGGCAACCAGCATATCCTCTGCCAGGTGGGAAGCATCCACATCCTGACCGCTATATCCTTCAGCCAGGGATTGGAGGCGTTTAATGCCATCTGTGGTTTCGGCATTTGCCTGCCATTTTTCGCCATTGTTGAGCAGGATCTGTTGAGGAGATATCTCGGTTTGATGTGCATGGTCATGTTCGATCGCTTCTGTGGCATGATCGGCATCATTTGCATGGCCTTTATCCTGTTTACAGGAGGTGGTCAGCACCATTGCAGCAAGTAGGATGGTTGTCAGGGTTCGCATACCACAAAGGTAAGGCATTTGGCAGGTGCGTATTGGTGATTTTTCTCGCCTTTGGGAGGGGTTTTAACCTTCACGAGTAATCCCTACCTTTGTTCCATGATATTCTTAGACTTTGAAAAGCCCATTGCCGACCTGTATGAGGAGTTGGAAAAGCTGAAAGCGGTGGGTGAAAAGCAGAAGATAGACATTTCAGTGCCAGAGGCCGAATTGCAGGAGAAGATCGCCCAACTGCGCAAGCAGATCTACGAGAACCTCAATGGTTGGCAGAAAGTGCAACTGAGCCGCCATCCCGACAGGCCTTACAGCTTGTTTTACATAGAGCATATGTGCACGGATTTTGTGGAGTTGCATGGCGACAGGAATGTGCGCGACGACAAGGCTATTGTAGGTGGTATGGCCAAGCTCGATGGGCAGACCGTGATGTTTATTGGTCACCAGAAAGGGATCAACACCAAGATGCGCCAGTATCGCAATTTCGGTATGGCCAATCCGGAGGGTTATCGCAAGGCTTTGCGCCTGATGAAGCTGGCCGAAAAGTTCAATATTCCGATCGTTACCCTCATTGATACTCCGGGGGCCTATCCGGGGTTGGAGGCTGAAGAGCGCGGACAGGCAGAAGCCATTGCACGCAACCTCTACGAAATGACCATGCTGCGCGTTCCCGTGATCTGTGTGGTGATCGGCGAAGGTGCCTCAGGTGGGGCATTGGGTATCGGTATCGGTGATAAGGTATTCATGCTGGAAAACACCTGGTATTCGGTGATCAGTCCCGAATCCTGCTCGAGCATCCTCTGGCGAAGCTGGGATTATAAGGAAGTGGCTGCAGATGCATTGAAGCTGACTGCTTCTGATAATTTCCGCAATAAGATCATCGATGGTATTGTAAAAGAACCATTGGGTGGTGCGCATACTGATCCGGAGGAGATGGCGAAACTTTTGAAAAAACATCTGAAAAAACACCTGAAAGACCTGTTGCCGATGGATCCGGATGAGCGTATTCGCCTCCGTATCGAAAAATTCGATGACATGGGTGTGTTTGATGAAATCACTTCCGGTTCTGCCGGATAATATCCATGCCGATGCGATCGATAAAAAACATCCTCTTCGGTCGGTTCGTCCGTTCAAAGCCGTATACGGATACACAATCGCGTCAGGCACTTCCCTACGACAAGATCAAAACCATGGCATTCCTGGTAGATGGGAGCGATCCTATTGCCTTGCGCCAATTGCTCAATTATATTGACCGCTATCGTGATGAAGGTAAGAAGATCACGATTTTGGGTTATGTAAAAAAATTACCTCCATTTGAAGAAGAGATCATCTGGTTGACCGCCAAGGATAAAAATTGGATAGGCATACCTAAGATCGCGCGTTTCAGACATTTTGTGGAGAAGGATTTTGATGTGTTGATCAATACCTGCATGGACACCAATCGTCCATTGGAATATATTTCTACTTACAGCAAAGCGAAATTGCGTATCGGCAAATACGACCAACAAAAAACCTACGCCTACGATTTCATGATGCAGGTAAGCAGCGAGGATGTTTACCATTATCTTGCGCAGGTGGAACATTATTTACGCATGGTGCGTACCGAACAATGATCAAGTATAGTGTATGGCTTCAATGTATTCAACAGATAGTACAAACCGTTTTCGCGGTACCGGCGTAGCACTTATTACGCCATTTACAAAGGACAGTGCAATAGATTATCCCGCGCTCAACAAGATCATCGATCATGTGATCAATGGTGGAGTTGAATATGTAGTGAGCATGGGCACCACAGGTGAAGCTGCTACCCTGAGTGAGGAGGAACGTTTTGCCATTTTAGATGCCACCATTGCACATACTCATGGGCGCGTACCGGTGGTGGGTGGATTTGGCGGCAACGATACCATGGCGATCATACGCAGCATCGAAAAATATCGTGCACACAGAAATGGCAAGAAGGATCTGGATGCTATTTTGATCGCATCTCCGTATTACAATAAACCATCGCAGGAAGGTATTTATCAGCATTATATGGCCATCGACCAGGTGATCCATTTACCGCTGATCCTGTATAATGTGCCGGGTCGCACCGCCAGCAATATGGAGGCACAAACTACACTGCGCATTGCGCGCGATGCAACCCATGTGATCGCCATTAAAGAAGCCAGTGGTAATTTCGGGCAATGCATGCAGATCATTCGCGATGCACCTGAAGGATTTATGGTACTGAGTGGTGATGATGCCTATACCCTACCTTTTATCAGCATGGGCATGCAGGGTGTGATATCCGTAGTAGCCAATGCCTTTCCACAAGCATTCAGCGACATGGTGCGCCTCAGCCTCGAAGATAAACTGCCCGGCGCTCGCATGATTCATTATCAACTCCTGGAATTTACTGATCTCATTTTCAAAGAAGGCTCTCCCGCCGGGGTAAAAGCCGCCATGCAACATCTGCAATTATGCGGCGATACAGTGCGTTTGCCGTTATGGAATGTTTCAAAGGGGCTTGAGGGAAGAATTGTGGAGGTTATGAGTTGAGGGTTTTAGGTTGGGGGTTGAGGGTTGAAAGTTGAGGGTTGAGGGTTGAGGGTTGAGGGTTGAGGGTTGAGGGTTGAGGGTTTAAGGTTGAGGTGTTGGTGTTAGACTTTTGCATTTAGTTGATTCCTCATTTTTCCTCCTTCATCTTTCATTTTTCATTTCTCATCTTTCATTTCGCAGCAGCATGTTAGTTATTTGCCAATGTGACAGCTATGCAGTGCAAAAACGATGCGGGATGATTTTATGAGTTTCAACAGACGTGGGTAAATAGAAATTCATGCGCGATTACCGGTCTGTACTTTTTCCCAAAATAATAGTATCCCCTTTCTCAAATAAGTATCAATAACCAGTATCCACCATTCAAGCGATAAAGCATATCCAGCTTCCTAACAAGACAAACATCAACATACTCAGGTATTTACATGTAGCGCAACGACATCCCGTCATAACGCATAGCCGTCAACTAAAATGCACCTTAAACGGGCTGAGATGTTGGTGTCTGAAGGGCTTAGTGATTGTATATAAGCCGGGATGTGCTTTCGTATTTCCGGCTGATTTATTTATTACGTTTCAGAATCTGATGTACATTTTAATGTTCGACCCCTCTGGGGTCGGGATGTATGGCTTTGCACTTTGGTTTTATAAATATGCGACCCCTCTGGGGTCGAATTCGTGTTTTTGTTCGGATAAATATCGAATTAACCCCATGAGGTTTAAACCTTTAGCAAAAAAATTTCAGAGAAATCCCGAGACTATTACATTTTTGGTTGACGGCTATGCGCCTTAGCGGGATTTGCACATGGAGCGAAGTGACATCCCGCCTTAGCGGGATTTGCACATTAATTTCAGACTTTTACTTTTCTCGACTCAAGTACCTCTTTCCGCATTTCTGCTGCAAGTTCTTTTATTTCGAGTAGTGATTTTCTGAGGCGAGTGCCGGCGGTTTTGTTTCCTTTATCAGTAAATTTTTGCAGGTCTTCTTCTGCGAGTGCTGTAATAGCTTTGAGTTGGGCGAGTTTCTGATGCAGTTCCATGTGCAAGTGCGTTTATAATGTGTAAACGGAAAGAACTATTCACGGTAGTTCGTCCCGGGGCTAAGGAGACGCAAATTAATAAAAAAGCCGGATGATTACTCACCCGGCTGTAAGAAAATTTTAGGCGGGGGTTATACCTTAACGAGGTCTTCTTTCAGGTATGCGCCGCTGCTGATTTTATCGCGGATGGCACTAAAGGCATCCAGTGTTTTTTGGATATCCTCATCGTTATGTCCTGCCGTAGGGATGATGCGGAGCATCAACAAACCTTTCGGGATCACCGGGTAGGTTACGGCCGAGCAGAAGATACCGTGGTTTTCGCGGAGGTCGACCACGAGATTGATGGTTTCAGGGATCGACACTTTGAGGAATACAGGTGTAACCGGAGAATCTGTATAGCCAAGGTCGAAGCCGCGACTTTTAAATCCGTTTTGGAGTTTATTTACATTATCCCACAATTTTTCGCGGAGTTCGGGTTTATTGCGGAGTAATTCGAGGCGTTTGATATTGCCGATCACGATAGGCATGGGCAGTGACTTGGCATAGATCTGTGAGCGCAGGTTATAGCGCAGGTACCAGATCACATCTTTTTCGCCGCTGATGAATGCACCGATGCTCGCCATAGATTTTGCGAAGGTGGAGAAATAGAGGTCGATACCATCCTGACAACCCTGTGCCTCTCCGGTACCTGCACCTGTTTCACCCATAGTGCCAAATCCGTGCGCGTCATCTACAAGCAAACGGAAATTATATTTTTCTTTCAGTGCAACGATCTCTTTCAATTTACCCTGATCGCCACCCATTCCAAATACACCTTCGGTGATCAGGAGGATGCCACCGGGCGTGCCCTGGATCATTTCGGTAGCGCGTTTGAGTTGCACCTCACAGTTTTCGATATCGTTGTGACGGAATACAAATCGCTTACCCTGATGGAGGCGAACACCGTCGATGATACAGGCATGGCTTTCGGCGTCGTAAACGATCACATCGTGACGATTACAGATCGCATCGATCACACTCATGATACCCTGATATCCGTAGTTGAGGAGGAAAGTATCTTCTTTCTTCACAAATTCGCTCAACTCGCGCTCCAGTTGTTCGTGGTAGTCGGAGTTACCGCTCATCATGCGGCTACCCATCGGGTAGGCAAGTCCGAAGCGTGCAGAAGCTTCTGCATCGATCTGGCGCACTTCCGGGTGGTTGGCCAGTCCCAGGTAGTTATTCAGGCTCCAGGTGATGCGTTCTTTTCCGCGAAACATCATGCGCGGCCCAATTTCCCCTTCCAGTTTAGGGAACATCATGTAGCCATGTGCAACATCGCTCCATTTACCCAACGGACCTCTGTCCTTCTTCAATTTTTCAAAGATATCCATGTGCTGTTGTGTTGTAGTCAGTTTTAAGCGGGTGCAAAGATACGGCCTTCCGCGCTGTAACAAAAATTTAACACCCGGTTTTCCAATATTTGACCCTATCCAACGTTTAGGCGAAAATGATTAACTTTGCGCCTCTTATGCTGCGGGACAGGCTCATAGCGTTGACAATAATAAGCATTTCCCTTCTGGTTTTTTCCGGTTGTGCGTACGATAAGTTGTTGAAAACCGACGATTTTGACGCAAAATATGCGAAAGCCAAGGAATACTATGCTGCTGGCGACTATGCCCGAGCCCTTCCTTTGCTTGACCAGCTGCTTTCTGTAAAGCTAGGCACCACGGAAGAGAAGGAAGTGCGCTATTACATGGCCTATTGCTATTACGGGCAGGAGGACTATTTCAGCAGTTCGAGCCTCTTCAGGCAGGTGTTTAACCTTTTCCCGCTCAGTGCCGAGGCTGAGGAATGCCTGTTTATGAGCGCCAAATCCATGTATCTGGCGTCTCCGAGGTATCAGCTCGATCAGGAATACACCTACAAGGCCCTGGATGCCTTCCAGTATTTCATCGATGTGTATTCAAAGAGCTCCCTGAATAAGGAGGCCAACGACTACATGGATAAGCTGCGCGCTAAACTCGAGGAGAAACTCATTGCCGCGGCTGAACTTTATTACAATACAGAGCATTATGAAGCTGCAGCCATCACCTACCGCAACGTTTTGCTCGATTTTCCCGACACCCGCGATGCGGAGGAGATCAGTTTTAAAATATTAAACAGCTATTTTAGCTACGCCGGACAGAGTATCGTTTGTCGAAAAGAAGAACGCTACGACATGGCGATAGCCAGTTATACCGAATTCATCAAAAGATATCCGAACAGCGAAAAGGCCGACCAGGCGAAGTCGCTGTACGAGCGGTCGATAGACCTAAAATCCAAAGCCATAAACGAAATCAGTACTTATAAAATCAATTGTAATGAGCTCTCTCAAAAAGATTAACACTCAGGTTCCACCTACCATCGAAGTGCAAAGCCTTCGCGATATTGCCAACACCAGCGGTAATATTTACAAGTCGATCCACATTGTAGGTCGCCGTGCTGATCAGATCACCGGTATGCTGCGTGGCGAATTGCACAGCAAACTGGAAGAATTTGCCTCGCATCAGGACAATCTGGAGGAGATCCACGAAAACCGCGAGCAGATCGAGATCTCCAGGTACTATGAGAAACTGCCTAAATCAACGCTTCTTGCATTAGATGAATTTTTGGGCAGCAGGTTGTTCTTCCACGCACGTGAGGAGAACACCGAAACAAAAGCTTAATGCCTATGCTACTTCAGGGCAAAAAAGTCCTGCTTGGCGTTTGCGGCGGCATTGCTGCCTATAAAAGCGCCGTATTGGTGCGCCTGCTCATTAAGGAGGGGGCTGAGGTACGTGTGGTGATGACCCCTTCGGCGCACGAATTTGTTGGCCCGGTTACTTTTGCTACCCTGAGTAAATATCCGGTTGCTACGGAGTTCTCAAATACATCCGATGGCAAATGGAACAATCATGTGGAATATGGATTGTGGGCGGATGTGATGCTGGTTGCGCCTGCAACGGCAAATACCCTTGCCAAACTTGCCCACGGCCTTTGTGATAATTTCCTTTTGGCAACCCTGCTTTCCGCCAGATGCCCGGTCATGCTGGCCCCGGCTATGGACCTCGACATGTGGCAACACCCTGCCACCCGCAGAAACATGGAACTCCTGAGGGCGGATGGTCACCACATCATAGCCCCTGCAAGCGGCGAACTGGCCAGTGGACTGAGCGGAACCGGCCGTATGCAGGAACCGGATGTGCTTTTATCACAACTCATAGACATCCTGCAAGGCAACAGCAAGCGCCTCGCGGGCAAAAAAGTGCTCATCACGGCAGGACCCACATATGAAGCTATAGATCCTGTGCGTTTCATAGGTAATCATTCCAGCGGCAAGATGGGTTTTGCATTGGCAGAAGTATGTGCGTCGGAAGGCGCAGAAGTGACATTGGTGCACGGTCCTGTGCATCTGCACAGCGCCAACGCAGCCATCAGCACCATAGCCGTGCAAAGTGCTGCCGAGATGTTTGCCGCAGCCGACAAGGCCTTTACGGATACGGATATCTTTATTGCAGCCGCCGCTGTTGCGGATTTCACGCCTGTGACACCTGCCACACAAAAGATCAAAAAAAACCTCGGGAATGAGGAGGGCTTGCACATTGCACTGAAACGCACTACAGATATCCTGGGCACACTTGCCGCTAAAAAAAGCAAACAATTCATTGTAGGCTTTGCCCTGGAAACAGAGAATGGCCTCGAGCATGCCCGCAACAAAATGGCCACCAAACAATTAGACCTGTGCGTGTTGAACCTGTCTACAGAAGCCGGCGCCGGATTTGGGCATGATACCAACCGCATCACCCTGTTGCAAAAGAACGGAGAGGTGGTTAATTTTGACTTAAAGAGTAAAACTGCTGTTGCCCGTGATATCGTGCAGCACATCATACAACATCTACATGCGTAAATACATCCTCACGATCATTGTGTGCATTAGTGCCTTTTCCCTTCAGGCACAGGAATTGAACTGTGCGGTAACTGTAAATGCAGATCAGATCACGCAAACAGATCGCCGTATTTTCAAAACACTGGAAACTTCCATTTATGAATTCATCAATACCCGTAAGTGGACTGATGATAATTTTTTACCTGAAGAGCGCATCGAATGTCAGATACTGATCACCGTATCTGAAGAAGTGCAATCAGGAAAGTACCGCGGACAAGCCAGCATAGTAAGTCGTCGCCCTGTTTATGGCAGTGATTACAATAGCACGCTGTTGAATTTTCAGGATAAAGACTTTGAATTTGCCTACACTGAATATCAGCCATTGGAATTCAATGAGAATATGTTCTCTACCAACCTGACACATATGTTAGCTTATTATGTGTATATCATCATTGGTATGGATTATGATTCATTCTCACAAAAAGGTGGCGATAAATATTTTCTAAAGGCACAAACCCTTGTGAATCAGGCCAGCAACGTGGAGGCAAGAGGCTGGAAGAGTTATGATAATACCCGTAACCGTTTCTGGTTGATCAATAACATCATGGATCCAAGTTTCGCGGCCATGCGTGATGCATTTTATCAGTATCACCGTCAGGGATTGGATAATTTTTATAATGACCAGATCAAACCTGTTACCATCATCACCAAATCATTGCAAACGCTAGATAATGTGAATCGCATCACACCTAACAGTATGATCATTCAATTATTTTTCAGCGCCAAAAGTGATGAGATCATGGGCATCTACTCTAAAGCCACGCCCGCCGAAAAAGCTAAAGCCGTATCGTATCTCACACGATTAGACCCGGTGAATGCCGATACCTATCAGGAAATGCTGAGCGGTAAATAAGCTGCTTTTCTTGTTGAGCTCACAACCAATTTTGCATGTAGCATGCAAAGTCAATTTAGCGTCCAAAATGCTGGAAGGAATGAAAATATTCCTGAGTCACCGAGATACTTTCTAATTGTA
>JAYRVB010000256.1:0-3963 GCA_041918775.1 Chitinophagales bacterium | reverse complement strand
CACGACCTGAAGTTGCGGAATAAACTATATGAAAACCTGCGTTACCTTAGTTACATAAGTGTATACAATGCTTTTTTCAATGCGATCCAAATGGGTAAGACAGGCTATGCCATGGCGCTGGTAAATGAGTTTGTTCCGGATCTGCATCCGAACGTGCAACAACCTTTTCGCAATCTGTGTGGCGCCTGGATTGATTTTATGGAAAATCGCATCGACGATGCACATACAAAACTCACAGCGGTAGATACCGAGAACATTTTGATCAAGTATGAACTCAGGGTATTGCAATGTATGGTATATTACCGCAACCAGACTTTTGATCTATTATACAATGCGCTGGAGAGTTTCAGGCAATTCAACCAATACAACAAACATGCAGTGTCTGCCAATGTCAATGATCAATACAGCAGTTTTATCCGCATGATGCTGCTTTTGATGAAAACAACACCGCGCCCTTCGAATAAAAAATTGGAGGAGATCCTTAGCGCGATACGCAATGAACCAACGGCTTATTTAAAACATTGGTTCATCGACACGGCAAGTCGGGCCGGTGGTGGAAAAAAGTCTACTGATGAATAGCAAAAGATTCTCCGGGACCGTAGATGGAGATCTCTATACCTCTTGCTGTAAATAAAGTATCTGTGGTTTGCGGAATCGATCTGGGTTTATCGAAAGTAAGTACCTGACTTTCGCCATAAACAGTGGCCTGACCATTAGACACTAAAATAGCTGTACCTTCATCAATACCTACGCATTGCATATCCGGGTGCTCAATGATGGCACTCAGTAAACGGTTATATCTTGACCTGGCAACAAAATGTTGATCGATGATCACTGAATCCAGCAATCCCAATCCTTCCACAAGGTCGAGATTTCCTCTCCATAACACAGCGTAAGTGCCGGAATATACCGTATCAATGCGCCCATCGCCGGTAAGCATGTGTTCACTCATAATGCTGGCTCCAGCAGAGGTGCCACTGATCATAGCGCCTTGTTGGTAGGCTTCCTGAATGATCTTCTTGATTTCTGTACCCGCGATCATTTTCATCATTTTATTCTGATCGCCACCACTGATGAAGATCACTTTCGATCTGCGCAGGCTGTCTAACTTCTCAGGCACGCCTATCGCTGCCGAATCAAATTTCACACAGTTTTGACCGGTGAGTCTTTTAAAATCGGTGTTCAGCCAGATGTAAGCACTATCGCCCCAACCACTGGGCAAAGTGATGGTGGTGATCAGGTCTCCCGGTTTCCAACCCGAGGCATCCAGCATCTCCTGCATTAAACTATCACCCCTGTCGCCACCACCAATAATGAACAATTTACCCTTCGGATAAACAGCTGCAGTTTCCTGCTGCGCAGGCTGATCCTGCGCACATGCCGTCATGAGGATCGCGCCCATCAGGGCGATACATATATGGAGATAAATACGGTTCTTCATGCTACAAAGGAAGCAAAATAGACCTTCCTCTCCAATGTCGCGACATAAAATTTTATTTGCAGGCAATTTGCCGCAACTTTATGCTGCCTTTCGTTAAGATGAACACTTTTCACACCATTGCCGATGTAGCAAAAGGGGTATATGGAGAATCAGGGAGTAAATTTCTTGCATTTGCACACCCCGTTTCTTCGGAGGAGGAGGTAAAGCAATTGCGCGACCTGCTTCAAAAAGAACACCATAAAGCAGTGCATGTGGTATGGGCCTTTCGTATCGGATATGAGGATTTACTCGAAAGGTCGAGTGACGACGGCGAACCTTCAGGTAGTGCCGGCAAACCAGTGCTCAATGCCTTGCGCTCGGCTGAGCTATACAATACTGCAGTATTGGTGGTGAGATACTATGGTGGCAAAAAACTTGGTATTCCCGGACTCATACATGCATATCGCGCTGCAACCGAAGATGCTCTGGCGCAATCCGGAAAAAAAGAAGTGACGATCTACGAAATGTATACCGTAACCTGCGCCATGGAAGAAATGCAGCTTATTTTACACCAATTGAATAAACTGGGTGCGAGAGTCATTGAGAACAAGTTTGAAGAAAATTGTATTTTTAAGATATTAATACCACGCGAGAAGCATGCAACTTTCCTTGAGTCGATACAAAATCTTTGGCAGGCTGCTTTTGTCCACCTGGGCAGTAGCCTTGGCATGCATTGATCCGCAAACGGCAAGCGCGCAAACACAAAAAATATGCGTAAAGGTTGATCAGGCTGTTGCGTTAAACGATTCTTCCTCTGCGCACGCATGGATGCAATCGCAATTAAAAGTCGGCACACATTTCATTTGCACACATGTAAGGCAAACCGAAGTGGCTACATATTATACGTTTCAGCAAGTGCTCCATGGCATTCCGATAGAAGGCATGCAAATAAAAGTAACTGTACATAGTGATCATATTCGCATGGTACAAGGCGCATATTATACTGGTCAGCTTCCTGAAATACAGCAATTGCCAACATCAACCCTCTCTTCAGCAGCCTTGGTGTATCGACTAGAATCGGAGAAACCTGTATTATACCTGAAACGCATAGTACCAGAAGATGGTGCGCATTGGTATTATCAACGTGCGGATGGCCCCTATACATTTATGGAGGATCGGCGAACCTATTTCCAATTACCCGATACACTCATCCGCGGAATGGTGTTTCTCCCCGACCCGTTAACCAGTACGGAAACTACATACGGAGGTGATTATATCGATGCAGATGATGCAGATCTTGACCAACTAAATGACGAGCGTTTTGAAGTACTCATCCCGGCCACCTTTTCAGACGACACATTTTTTCTACGCACGGCGAATATTGTATTGAAAGACCTGAATGCACCTACTATTCCTATAGCTAATGCAGTGAGTGATACTTTCTTCTTTACCAGAGCGGAAGATGGTTTTGAGGACGTCAATACCTTATTTCATTTAACAAATCTGGCACAGTACATCACTGATATCGGCTTTCCGGATCTGGCGAATTTTTATCTGGAAGTTGATCCGCATGGCGCTAGCGGTGCAGATCAGAGTTTTTACGTGAGCGACGACATTCCTTCCATTCAATACGGTATCGGCGGTGTGGATGATGCTGAAGACGCCGATGTCATCGCACATGAATATTTACACGCCCTGAGTGATCATGCCTCTCCGGAAAGCAACACCGGACTTGAGCGCAAAGCCATTGACGAAGGATATGGCGACTACCTGGCAGCGAGTTATTCGAGAAGTTATAGTGACTACGAATGGCAAAATATTTTTTCATGGGATGGGCACAATGATTTTTGGTCAGGTAGAAATGCAGATACTGACAAACATTTTCCGGAGGACAATAGCGACAATTATTATGCTGCCAGTGAGATATGGTCTGGTGCATTGATGGATATTTACGACCTGTTGGGTAAGGAAGTATGCGATCGCATTGTGTGCGAGTCGCTATATGGCAGTGTAGCTAATATGGAAATGCGACAAGCCGGGTTGATCTTAATGGATGCCGAAGAAATGCTTTATGGTGGCATGTATCATGCCGATATCTTTAATGCCCTGCTGGCCAGAGGGTTAATATACCCGGATCCAATAGCACACCTCAACAACACAGCAGGTATTTATTGTACCAACAGTCAGCTTTTTGCAACAGGTAATGGATCGTTATATGTGCATTTGCCGGAAAATATGCATGCTGATTGGCAATTAATAGATATTTCCGGCAGGGTAATTCAACAGGGAAATACAGTTGCTGATATCATCACCATAGATCCCCCGGCGCAGTATAGCGGTATCATTTGTTTACATGTGCAAACCACATCAGGACAATTTAGCCAGACTTTAGTAGTATATTGAAGGTAAGGCTTAATCCTCTTCCGGCCTGAAACTTAAAACAGGAATACGTGAATTGGAGATTACCTTGTTGATACGGCTTCCAAAAAGCAGCTGATTGAATTTATTCTCCTCGTGCCCCATGATCACCAAAAGGTCTGCGT
>JAYRVB010000255.1:0-6567 GCA_041918775.1 Chitinophagales bacterium | reverse complement strand
GAAACGCATTAACCTAAAAATTAAATCAGCGCTTGCAAACGATGCGATTGTTATTGAAGATTTGGGATTGGTAAATCAAGTTACCAATAGTTATACTTATAAAATAATAAGTGGTCGTACCGTGCAATTCACCAATAATTCAGTAAATGCTGATTCTTATTTATGGGAATTTGGTGATGGCACCACCTCAATTGAGCAGGATCCAATGCATACCTTTACGGACAATGGCACTTTCACCGTGTGCCTTATTGCAACAAATGCAGGCGGTACAGATACCGTGTGTCAGGATGTGCCTATACTGTATGCATACCCATTTCCGGAAGCTGATTTTTCCTTTTATACTGAGGGATTGGGCGTGGCCTTTGTGGATTTGAGTACTAATGATCCTGTAAGTTGGGCTTGGGATTTTGGCGACGGGAATTTTTCGGATGAGCAAAATCCGATTCATGTATTGGATGAAACCGGGAATTATTCGGTTTGCCTGACTGCTACGAACATCGGTGGGCCGGATGTAGCGTGCAAATCGTTGTTTTTGGTTTCCGGAATCTCCGATCAGCATGATGCACTACATGTGTATCCGAATCCTGTTCGGGATGTTATACATATTGTATCTGATATCCTGCTTTCTAATGCTGAATTGATACTCTATGATGCATCAGGTAACAAAGTGCGGAAGTTTGTTCATTTAAACGGCACGGATATTCAGGTTCCGATTGGGGACTTATCTGCGGGGACTTACACGATTCAATTTATTGAACAGGATACTGTTAGATATACCGGTTCGATCTTTATCAAATGACCCCGTGTTTGAAGGGCTCAATATTGCTGCATACCCTACTGAGCACTGTGGATTTGCACAGACATTGTATAAAGTTTTGCTCTCTGTTTGAAGTAGCCAGTACTTCAAACGTACATAGCGATTTCAAGTGTGAAATATCGACTAAAGTATAATCTAGCCCCGATTGCAGTGGAAATCCTTTGCGCTTTTCGCCAAGATTGGAACGGAAAGCGGGAGAGGATGTCTGCGCGAAGATGTATGTACCTGCTCCTTATCTCATTAATTCCCGGTCTTGCAAATCACATTGTAGGCAACAACACCGTTAGGACTTGTGCATGTGATCAGATAAGCGCCGGCGGCCAGCTCTGATGTGTAAAATACGCCTGTATGGTATTCGGAAAATTTTTCAACCAACAATTGTCCGTCCAAAGTATAAATGCGTATAGTTGAGGAAGGATACGGGATCCAGTAATCGAAATAAAATGTGAATGGATTCGGCCAAGTGAAATTTGCCTGTTCTTCAATTTCAGGTGGGAAAAATGATTGTTCAAAATTTTCACAATCCGTGTTATTTTCTATGAGGTACAGGTCGTTTTCTTTGTAGCATTTTTGATAATTAAATTGCTCAGTATAGTCTGAAAAAACGGAGCCCAACAATCCGGTAGTTTTAGATCCTATGCCTTCAATATATACACGCGAGTTGCTGGTGATCAATTGAATGCGGTCAATATCATCAGCTAATTTTATCGTGCTTTTGGAAACGATGGAATCCATAGCAGGTTCGCCATCTACATTCATGTAGTGTATGGTATCGCCCGGATTTTTTGAGAAATCGTACAATAGGATATCCGTATTCATGGGTAACTCAGGTGCAAAAAGTTGGATCAGGTCAATATCTAATGCGTAAAAATATGTTTTACTGCCTTCTGAGCGCAAAGCACCTATACTGCCTAATTCCTGATTTATGGTATCTACAAAACAAAAGTCGGCATGATCTTCAAGAATGTTTTTTGCGTAATAATACTCCTGGCGCACATTTAATAAGGTATACGTTTTTCCATCAAGTTCGATGGTATTTGCCGTATATATCGCATAGCCATGATATTCTGCACAGGTGGGATTAGCAGTGGGGTCTAATACCTCTAATTTCCAGGTTGCGTTGGGGCCTGGCATGCTGATCTGTGCATGTAAGGTGTCCTGCAGACAAAACAGCATGTAAACGATGAAAATGGAGCTTAACGTGCCGGGCTTTTGTTGGAAGGAATGCAATGTAATACGGGGTAATTGCCATTGGTTTTTGCGCAACATAGCATGGAGGTTTGTATGTAAATATAGCTCTTTTTTGAATATGGTACCCCGAAAAACCTGTAACTTTGTGTCATAAATTGTTCAGAAAATGGATACATTGATACAGAAGAATGCCATAAGCGCCGAGTTAAAGGCCTTGGGCATAGGATCTCATAATAGTGGTGTAAGCACGGGAGTGCAATGGCTTGCGGGTGAAGGAAATGGTATTGAAAGTTTCAGCCCTGTTGACGGCGCGCTTATAGCTGGTTGTACCTCTGCTTCTCGTGAAGAATATGACCGGATCATGCTGACGGCTGAAGCTGCATTTAAGGAGTGGAGAAATTGGCCGGCACCTAAGCGCGGAGAGATCGTTCGTCAGTTAGGGGACAAATTGCGTGCGCACAAGCAGGATCTGGGCAAGCTCGTGAGCTATGAAATGGGGAAAAGCTATCAGGAAGGTCTTGGAGAGGTGCAGGAGATGATCGACATATGTGACTTTGCTGTTGGCTTAAGTCGCCAGTTATATGGACTTACCATGCACAGTGAGCGCCCGTCGCATCGCATGTATGAGCAGTGGCATCCACTTGGCATTGTAGGTATTATTTCTGCCTTCAATTTTCCGGTGGCTGTATGGAGTTGGAATGCGGCTATAGCCTGGGTATGTGGAGATGTCACTATTTGGAAGCCAAGTTCAAAGGTGCCGCTGAGCGCCATTGCCACACAGAAGATCGTTTCTGAAGTATTTAAAGCAAATGGGGTACCGGAAGGTGTTTCCTGTTTAATGGTATCTCATAGTGCTATTGGAGAGGAATTAGCAAAAGATAAACGCGTGCCATTAGTGAGTGTTACCGGATCAACCAGAGTAGGTAAGCGCATTGGTGGCATTGTTGGCGAGCGCCTTGGTCGCGTGATTCAGGAATTGGGTGGAAACAATGCCATCATCATTTCCGAACATGCCAACATGGACATAGCGATCCGCGCGGCTATTTTTGGTGCAGTGGGTACTGCAGGACAACGCTGTACTACCACACGCAGGTTGATCATACATGAAAAGGTATACAATGATGTGGTTGAAAGGCTAAAGCGTTCTTATGGTCAGTTGCGCATCGGCGATCCATTGGATCAGCATAACCACGTTGGTCCGCTGATCGATCGCAAGGCGGTAGAAGATTATCTGGATGCTATCGAAAAGGCGAAAGCGGAAGGTGGAAAAATGCTTGTTGAAGGTGGTGTTTGCGAAGGTCCGGGTTATGAAAGCGGCTGCTATGTGAAACCATGTATCATTGAAGCAAAGAATACTTTTTCGATAGTGCAGCATGAAACATTTGCACCGATACTGTATGTGATGAAATACAGCACGATCGAAGAAGCAGTTGAAATGCAAAACGGTGTGCCTCAAGGATTATCCAGTGCAATTATGTCTACCAATATTTACGAAACGGAATACTTCTTATCACAACAGGGAAGCGATTGCGGAATTGCCAACGTGAATATCGGTACCAGCGGCGCAGAGATCGGCGGTGCATTTGGTGGTGAAAAAGAAACCGGCGGCGGTCGTGAAAGCGGAAGCGACAGTTGGAAAGCCTATATGCGTCGTCAAACCAATACGATCAATTATTCCACTGCTCTGCCTTTGGCACAGGGGATCAAATTTGATATTTAACAGGGCATATACCTGAAACAACACAGTTAGGTTGAGTGTGCGCGTTCATCCTGACTGTGTTTTATTTTTGAAGTATGGCACAAGAGATCACCTGTAAAATAGAATCGCCCTTAGAAGCAGAATATCGCTGGGTGATGCAGGTGTTTGCCAAATATCTGGGCTGCACGATCCGGTTCGTGGAGTCGGATCAGGATCTGCTCATTGCGGAACATGGGATGGGCGATATACAGGTCTCTCATTTTTTTCGTCAGATCTACCAGAGCGGCGATTTTCACTTCAAGGCCTATTTCAGAAAAGACCTTTTACACCTCACGGCAAGTGGTAAACCGGATTACTTAAGTACCTGCTTTTATTTATTGGCTTATCTGCAGGAATATACCGATTACCATCCTGACCAATACGACCGATTCCCATTTTCTGCCAGTGCGCAGGCGCATTTTCAATGCATAGAGAAAAACCTGGTAGCTGAGTACTTTGATGCATTGTATGCGAGTCTGCCTCGTCTGCAGCAAAAGATCGTACCTATGAAACGGGCTACTCGTGTTTTTCTTTCGCACGATATAGACCATGCCTTTGGTGCCATGCGTCAGAATGCGCGGTATCTATTGCGGAAGGGTAGGTTAGGGGCATTGATGCAGTTGATATTCAACCACTACCTCCGCACCCCTGATCAGTTGTTGCTGAACAAGATCATGGATATTGAAGACGCACACGACATGCGTTCGGTGTTCTTCTGGTTGGTAAACAGCGGGAAAGGCTCCAGACGTATACAAAATGCCGACTACTTGATCGACGATGCGCGCGTACGCAACGTACAAAAAGAGATCGGGCAGCGAGGTTGGATAAACGGATTGCATAAGAGTGTGGGTCGCGATACGTACACGTCAGAATTGCAGCGACTTGGGGATCATAGTCAACCGGTAAATCGAAATCATTATCTCATCACTGAGCTGCCGAATACCTTTCAATCATTAGAGCAGGCCGGAATCACCATGGATGCCACTTTTGGGTTTCCGGAAGCGATCGGTTTTCGCAATAGTTACGGATTGCCGATAAGGCCATTTGATTTGAAGCAAAAACGCGCATATTCCTTCCTCGAAGTGCCATTACATGTGATGGATACCACCTTAAGGTATTATCAGAAGCAGGACAGCAGGCAGGCAGAGGAAACGATACTGAACTTTTTAAGCAGGCATCCGCAAAATGCGATCATCAGTATTTTATGGCACAACAATTATTTCTTTGAGGCTGCTGCTCCAGGGTGGCTGACTGCTTATAAAAATATATTGCACTACCTTCATGAAAATGAAATCAGCAGTATACTTCCTGATGAAGTGATAGCTGAATTTGTATAAAATCCAAGCTAATTATGTTCATAAATCTGCATGTGTAGTGTGCAATAATGCAAGGACGCAGAGGGCGGAGGAATGTAATTCGTTAATTTGTTAATTTGTTAATTCGTAAATTAAATCCATGCATTAATCTGCGTACATCTGTCGGATCAGCGGCCGCAGGATCAGTGTTCCTTTGTATTTCTATCGTACAGCGACAAAAATGCAGGGACACAAAGGGCACAGAGGAGACACGGAGAGCACAGAGAAAAATGCATGTATTCTTGTGTGCACTTTGTGTTTTCTTTGTGCCCTACGTGTCCTGAATTCTTAAGGATCACCGATAATCGGATGATTATGATCTACATGAAAATATACAGATAACGTGTAGCTAATTACTTCCACGCTTTTACAATGAGTCCTGTGCCTGTTTTATGTTTAAAGGCAACGTCCATTGCATTCAGGATCAGACTGAAGGGAAAAGTGATGAGGTAGTAAACCGGTAATATGATGAAGAACAGTTTACTTGCATTCAACATTAATAATGGATATTTCATGGATAGTCGCCAACTGATTTTGCCGGGTGTGCCATACGCATAGTAGGCTTCTGTTTTAGAAAACCCTGCAGTGTTGAGTTTGGTCTGTATCTCCTGAATATTATATCCATCACGCACATGTTCTTCGATGAAAGAGGAAGCATCATCTCCGTGCACATCAGATCCACCCTGGTCGGAAGGCGTGGATATCAGCAACATGCCACCGGCTTTTAATGAGGTATGATAGTTTTTAAATACCTGCACATCTTCCAAAACGTGCTCCATAACATCTACGCAAACCACCAGATCAAAATGATCAGGTATGGTAAATGTAGTGAGGTCTTTTACCTGAAAACGGATATGCTTTCTGCCGATACGTTGAAAGAACTGGTTGCAATCGGCGATCTGTTCTTCTTTTACATCTACGGCAAGGAATTTCCATTGTTTACTCATGCCGCTCAAATAATAAGAATATTGCCCGAATCCAGATCCGGCATCCAGAATATGCTGCTCTGTTCCACGTTTATTCGCAGCCCATTTGCGGAGCTCCTTATGGATATGCCAGGCGCGCAACAGCAGGAGGTCCAATAAATAATAAAATACTTTTCGCAGAAATGGGCTTTTATTGAATACGCTGCCCAAACTGCGCTTTACCGGATCGTACTGCATGTTTAGGCTTTATCAGTTAATGCGTTAGTCGAATTACTTTTCTTCCAGCTCAGGAAAGCTCCAACAGCTACCAACAATAAAATAAGCGTGGATGCCGCGGTAGAAACCATTTTTCCGGTATAGAAAGATTTCGGTTCAAACGTAAACACGATCTCATGCTCACCGGCAGGCACCCACAAACCACGCAAAATATAATTGGCCCTGAAATGATCTACATATTTGCCGTCGATATATGCTTTCCAATCTTCATTCCCCCGATACCATACCTCAGAAAAGATGGCAGGAAGGTCTTTGCTGCTTTTT